>CALGDB010000033.1 GCA_937884175.1 uncultured Flavobacteriales bacterium | reverse complement strand
GCTGAGAGGCGGTGACCCCGCCAACTTCCTCGACGTGGGAGGAACGGCCGATGCGGCGCGTGTTGAGAAGGCATTCCGCATCATCCTAAAGGACCCAGCTGTGAAGGCGATTCTGGTCAACATTTTCGGCGGAATCGTGCGCTGCGATCGTGTGGCGCAGGGCGTCGTGGACGCCTACCGTAACATGGATAATATCGATGTGCCCATCATCGTTCGCCTCCAAGGAACCAACGCGGAGGAAGCGAAGCGTTTAATCGACGAGTCAGGCTTGAAAGTCAAGTCGGCGATTTTGTTGAAGGAAGCGGCGGAAGCCGTGGCCGAAGTATTGGCCTGATCGCTTTTTTTAATCCTCGACCTTTTCGATGGTCAGGATACCGTCACGAATGGGCAACAAGGTGGTGCGAATGCCGCTGCGTGTTGCCCATTCGGTGCATACGGATTCGAGGTGTTCGCTGGTAGCGTCTCCGTCCGTGCGTGACGGAAGGACCTTGCCCCACCAAAGTACGTTGTCCACCAAAATCCATCCGCCGGGGCGCACAAGCGGTAAACATTGCTCTACGTAATCGCTGGTTCGGGGCTTATCAGCATCAATCCATACCAAGTCGTAGGAACCCTCCAGCTGAGGCAAAACTGCCGAGGCTTCTGCATTGTGCCGGTGGATGCGTGCACCAATGCCCGCCTTCTCCCAAAATTCGTCCTGAATGGCGTTTAATTCATCATTAGGCTCCACGGTGTCGATGCGACCATCGGGGGCCAAACCGGCGGCGAGGCAGATGGTCGAGTAACCGGTGTACGTACCGAGCTCTAACACCTTTTGTGGCCGCACCATGCGGCTCGAATTTTGCAGGAACTTGCCTTGAATAGGGTCGCTGAGCATCTGCGGGGTGAGAACCGTTTGCCACGTTTTTCGCCTCAATTCAGCTAATACGGCGTCCTCGTCCGTACTGTGACTCACCGCGTAGGCGAGCAGCTCATTGTCCAGTTGATGGGGGTCTACCACGAATCGTTAATTTGTCGCAAAGGTCAGCATTTGCAATTGGATTCGCACATGAGCCGTTACGAGAACCTTGTTGAGACCTTTGAAAAATACAATCGCTATTCAGGCAGCTTCAAGTACCTTCGCGCCGTCATGGCACGCCAAAAGAAAAGCAAGCGATTCCGGATCGGTGAAGGGGGTATGGTGTTCAGCACCGCTGCCGATTGGACGCCCGAAACGGACGAGAAAGAATCAACGGAATGGCTCGACCCTAACGCGACGACCCTCTACGTAAGTTTGGATCGAAAGCAACGAGCCGGCAAGCCGGTTACGATGGTTGAGGGACTGGAGCACGGTGGGATGGCGCTAATGACGATGGGAAAGGAATTGAAGGCGCTTTGCGGCGCTGGTGGGGCGATCAAGGAAGGGTCTATCCTCGTGCAAGGCGATCATCGCGATAAGGTGATTGATTTTCTTGAAACCAAAGGCTTCCGAATCAAACGCAAAGGAGGATGAGCGAGACGAAACCCAAACGAGAAGAGGAACAAGCGGATCCGTACAACGGGCTACCCTTGTATTTTGCCAAGACTCTTGCAAGCCTGGAAGGTTTCCTTGAAAAGGAATTGGTCGAACTCGGATGCGTTGGGGTGAAACAAGCGAAGCGGGGCGTGGAATTTCATGCCGATATGGCAACGCTCTTTCGCGTGTGCCTTAGCAGCCGCTTTGCGTTGACCGTGCTGCGGCCAGTATTGTCCTTCGACGCCCAAAACCCGGACGCGCTGTACGACGAAGCCAAGCGCTGGGACTGGGGTGCCATCATGACCTCGCAATCGTCATTCTCCATTGATGTCACGGTGCATTCCTCGGTGTTTACCCACTCGCAGTTCGCTATGTTGCGGCTGAAGGACGCTGTGGTGGATCACTTCCGCGAGTTTTCGGGATTGCGACCTGGCATCAATAAAGAGGATCCGGACATCCGCATTCACCTGCATATTGCCCACACGACCGTCACGATTTCGTTGGACGCTGCAGGCCGACCGTTGAGCCGCCGCGGCTACCGACCAGCAGGTGCTAAAGCCCCGTTGAACGAGGTGTTGGCGGCGGGCTTGTTGGCCCATGCGGGCTGGAAACCCGGAATCCCGCTCTACGATGCCATGTGTGGTTCGGGCACCTTCACTTTGGAGGCTGCCTTGTGGGCGGACGGCTTCCCCATCCAATGGCACCGCCGCAAATTCGCCTTCATGGATTGGCGCGGATTTGATGAAGACGAGTGGTGGAGTGTGCGCGATGCCTTGAAGGAAGCCTGTGAGTCCGTTAATACACAGATTTTTGCGAGCGACCGCGACTTCGCCGCCATCTCCCAAACACGCCAGGCGCTGGCCAACATGGAGTTGGCAGGACGCGCGGAGCTGGGCCGAATGGATTTTTTTAAATTGAAGCCCCGCTCCGAATCGGGGTTGTTGGTGTTGAATCCGCCCTATGGTGAGCGCTTGCCCTTGGAGGATGCGCCGGCGTTTTACGCCCAAATCGGTGACGCTTTGAAGGCCAATTGGTCCGGCCATTCTGCGTGGATCATCTCGTCCGACGTCGAAGCCTTGAAGCGGGTGGGCTTGAAAACCAAACGCCGCATCAAGTGCTTCAACGGCCCCATGGAGTGCCGCTGGATGGGGTGGGACCTCTACCAAGGCACGGGCGATGCACCGGCCGCGGCGCCGCCGAGTGCACTGGACGAAACAGAAGCATAAAAAAACGGCCCCCGATTGGGAGCCGTTTTCAATTCGATTGTCGTTTCGTTAATGCACTACCAGCTTCGAGATCCATCGGCCCGAAGTGGCGGTGAATTGAACCGTGTACACGCCGGTTGAAAGGGCGCTGATGTCCAAGGTGGGGTTGTCTTGCTGAAAGGGAACTTCAAGGGCTTCACGTCCCAGCGCATCGGTGAATTTCGCTGTGCCAGCACCCGTTGTGCCCAGTTGGACGGTGGCAGTCGCAGGGTTGGGGAACACGCTTAGTTCCTGCGCAGGCAGCCACTCGCTGATGCCGTTGATGAAACCGCTCACGATGTCCTCCGCGTAGCGAGGCTCAATTTTGTACTCCTCGAAGGTGTAGTGAATGCACCCCGTGATGGAGTAGTACTCGTCCTGAACCCAACCGTCTTCCGGCAAGTACATGTAGTCGTTGGTTTTGACTTCACCGCTGCCGTCGTCGAAGATGGCTTCACCGTAGTCGGCATCGGGGTTGGTGCAAATGGCGTTCACGATTTGCACGAGGCAACCTTCGTAGGCTTCGCTGGAAGCCAATTCGCCGGTCGTAACGATTGAAGGGATGGGCAGTTCGTTGCCCGAGCTAACGGTTTCGAAGTAGCTGATGTTCACCAATTCGGTTACGTCATAGTACTCAGCAACCTCGCCTTCGATGATGATCTCATCGCCGATTTCCGGTGCTTGGGTATTGTCGTACACGAAGATGCCATTCCACGGTCCTTCGCCGTCTTGAATGAAGTAGCCGATGACGCCTGACGTTGCCGACGTGACGTTGTTGGCTGTGACGATGCCCGTGGTGGTCACAGACAAACCGACCAGCGGTGAGCTGAACAACTCGCCTTGGATTTCGGCAATGCTATTCGTCACGGCTTGTGCCGACGCATTTGTTGGAAGTCCGAAGGCTAATCCGAGAGCGAGGCCCAGCGCGTAAATGTGTTTCATGAATGAAGAGGATTTTGTGAATGTACCTTTGAAGG
>CALGDB010000032.1 GCA_937884175.1 uncultured Flavobacteriales bacterium | reverse complement strand
CTCATCGAATACGCAGAAGGAGTGGGTATCTCACCACCTGCTGAGTGGACCGAAGCCGAACGCAGTGAATTGAGCGACCGCATGGCGGCTCAAGTCATCCGCAACGCGGCTGGGGAGCAGGCGTATTACACCTTCCTGACACAAGGCGATGACGCCATTGAACGCGCGGCGTATTGGCTGGAAAACAAGTCGCGCATGGGCATCGTCGACGGTCGATTAACTTTGCAGTAAGAATCGCATTAACTCATAAAATTAAAAACGGATCATGGCTTTTGAACTCCCAACCCTTCCTTACGCCTACGATGCATTGGAACCCCACATCGATGCGCGCACCATGGAAATCCACCACGGCAAGCACCACGCTGGCTACACATCCAAGTTGAACGCAGCCATTGAAGGCACGGAAATGGAAGGCAAGGACATCGAAGCCCTGCTGGCTGACCATTCGGACAACGGCGCCGTGCGCAACAACGGAGGCGGATACTACAACCACACGCTCTTTTGGAGTATCATGTCACCCAATGGCGGCGGATCGCCTACGGGCGATTTGGCGGCAGCCATTGATTCCGACCTCGGTGGTTGGGATGCATTCAAGCAGGCCTTTGCCAATGCAGCGGCCACCCGATTCGGTTCAGGATGGGCGTGGGTCTGCGTGAAGGACGGCAAACTCGAAGTGTGCTCATCCGCTAACCAGGACAACCCGCTCATGCCCGGCGTAGGATGCGATGGAACCCCTATCTTGGGATTGGACGTGTGGGAACACGCCTACTACCTGAACTACCAGAACCGCCGCCCCGACTACATCGCGGCGTTCTTCAACGTCATTGACTGGGACGCAGTTGCCCAGCGGTACGCAGCGGCTCGCGCGTGAAGCGTTACCTGATTGTTGTTGCAGGCGGCACGGGGACGCGCATGGCGCAGCCCGTGGCCAAGCAATTTCTCTTGTTGGAGGGTCTGCCACTGATGTGGTGGACCCTTCGGCGTTTTCGCGCGGCGCTGCCCGACCTGCATGTGGTATTGGTGCTGCACGAAAGCTTGTTCGACACCTTCCGTTCGTTGGAAGCCACGTACGGACCGGCAGGGGTCGATCAGCTCGTGGCCGGAGGTGCCGAGCGGTGGCACTCGGTGGCCAATGGCCTTGCTGTGCTGCCGGAGGATGGCGTGGTTGGCGTTCACGATGCGGTACGGCCGTTTGTTTCTGAGGCGACCATTTGCCGATGCTTCGAGGCAGCAGCTGACGCAGGCAGTGCCGTTCCTGTCGTGCCCGTCAAGGACAGCATCCGGGAAGTGAACGGAGCGGCTTCTCACGCGCTGATGCGCGATCGGCTGCGTGCGGTTCAGACGCCGCAGTGTTTCAGTTTAGCGGGCTTTAAGGCCGCTTACAGCTGCGGATTCCGTCCGGAATTCACGGATGATGCCAGTGTCTTTGAATTTGCTGGCCATCCCGTTCAGTTGGTGGACGGCGACCTCGAGAACATCAAAATCACCACGCCGGAAGATTTGTACGTGGCGCAAGCGTTCCTCCGGGAACAGCGCAAAGGTCAGTGAACCGGATGGTGCTTGGGCCACGTGCCCGTTTTCCGCACCCACCGAACCAAATAAATGCCCACGAACAAGGAAACCGCGGCGATGCCGTAATCCGAAGCTGCCCATTCGGGCGCAGCATTCATCTCCTGTGCAACCCATTCCGGTCCGTAGATGGCTGCCATGAAGATGGCACCGGCGTTGTTGAAGAAGTGGCCGGCGATGGCGGGCCACAAGCTGTTGCTGTAAATGACGAGGTAGCCGAGGCCGGCCCCGAGCACCATGCGCGGCAGAAATCCGTGGAACTGCAGGTGGATGGCACTGAACAGGAAGGCGGCCATCCAAACAGCGGCGTGGATGTTGTTGGTCCATTTGGCCACCAGCGGCTGGATGACCCCACGGAAGGCAAATTCTTCACACACTGCGGGAAGCAAGGCCACAGTCAACAACGTCGCGGGAAACTGCCATGCTGAGTCGTACGTGAGCATCGATTGTGTCACCTCCGCTGCCAATTCCTCAAAGCGGTCCGCATTTGCTACCCAGCTTTCTGGCAAGGCTTGAAGCGCCAGTCCGTTCAAGCGAAAGGTCAAATCGATCAAGGGTTGGGCGGCCCATGCCAATCCCATTCCGACCGCAATCCAGGCGGCTTTGGGCCAGCGCAATGCGAGGTAGGTGCGACCCGCAAACAGTTTGCTCGCCAACCACGCCATTAGGCCGAAGGACAGCACTTGGTTGACGCCGTTGATGATGAGGTTGTAGACCTTGCCCTCGCTGGAGGTGGCATCCGACGCAAAGCCGATGGCCTGCTCGGTGGTGTGTCCGAATGCCGTGGCCAAAGCAGCCAGTCCCATCCCGGAGGCGAGGCCCATGCCCGTGAGGACCATGCAGAAAAAGAAGATCAGTTGCCCGAAAGGGTGCATGGTTTGAAAGGCGGTTCGAATCATGGTGTAATTTTGTGCGGTGCTTTCGCGTGCAATTTCGCCGAAAAGACACAAACGCAATCACGTGGTACGCATAGGTGATATCGATATCGCGGAATTCCCCTTCTTGCTCGCTCCGATGGAGGACGTGAGCGATCCGCCGTTTCGCGCGCTGTGCAAGAAGTACGGCGCCGATGTCATGTACACGGAGTTCATCAGCTCGGAGGGGTTGATTCGCGACGCAGCGAAGAGCCGGGCGAAGCTGGACATTTTCGAATACGAGCGCCCCATTGGCATCCAGATTTTTGGAAGCGAGATCGATTCGATGCGCCAGGCGGCGGCCATCACGGAGGAAGCGCAACCGGACATCATCGACATCAACTACGGTTGCCCGGTAAAGAAGGTCGCCTGCCGTGGTGCCGGTGCGGGCATCTTGAAGGACATTCCGAAGATGGTCGCCATGACCAAGGAAATTGTTGACACGTGTACCTTGCCGGTCACGGTTAAGACCCGACTGGGCTGGGACGACAATAGTAAGTACATCGTGGAGGTGGCCGAACG
>CALGDB010000031.1 GCA_937884175.1 uncultured Flavobacteriales bacterium | reverse complement strand
ATGTTCCAAGTCCCCTTCAAGCGGAATGGTGATGATCTCCATGTTGTCGTGCGGATGGGTACTGAACCCAGCACCCGCGCCAATAAAATCATCGTTCAGTACGCGCAAGGCGCCGAAGTGCATACGCTCGGGATTGTGCCAACTGGCAAAACTGAACGAATGGTAGGTGTCGAGCCAACCGTGGTCGGCGTGGCCGCGTGTATCCGCAGCGTGGTAAACGTATTGGGCTTGATTTTCCATGGAAAAGGGAAGAAAGGCGGCTGTACTGAGAAGGACAACTGGACCAAGGAAAAGAATGTTCCGAACGGTCATGACTTACGAACTGTGCCGTGGGCTTTATTGTTTCGAGCACCATAAAATTAAAGCGGGCAAATTTTGAATTTTTACAGGAAAGACCAACCTTGCAATTCATTCAATTTCAACCAATGAAACCCTACCAAACCCCATTGAAGGCTGCGGTCTTCGCCTTGTGCATCGCGCTTTTTGCATGCAACGCCCCCACCGAATCCACCCTGCCCACTTCCAGCGGCTTCTCGCCTGAAGGCGGTCCCGTGTACTTCGGAAGCGAGGCCTCGGTGCAACTCGTCAAGGACATCGATGCCGCGTGGGCAGCCGAAGACATGGAGCAGCTGGCTTCGTTTTTCGCCGATACCTGCGTATTTGATTGGCACGACGGCAACCGCTACGAAGGACCAGAAGCGTTCATCGGTCGCATCATGGCCGACACTCTCGAGCACGATTGGACATTCAATTGGGCGTATGCCGTAGACGCCAACTTGGACGAGGCCGGAGATTGGGTCCACGCCGGATTTGACGTCAAGAGCACCCAAGACAGTGTACTCGTGGAGCATGCTTGGTTCCAAGAGTGGTACTACATCGAAGGAGGAAAGGTCCTCTACTGGTACAACATGAAGGGCACCCGGCCCAACTAGAGGATCACGGCCAACACGGCCCATCCCACCAAGAAGCCGCCAGCTACGAGTCCGCCCAGTGCGTGGATGAGTAGGCTGGCGCGCTTTTTTTCCAGCTGCTGCATTTTGGCCAGCTGCGCCTTGGCGAGGTTGCGAAAATTCGCCTGTTTGCGCGCCGTATCGGCATCGCGCGAGCGTCGCACAAAATCGTACACCAAGGCCCGGCATCGGTCGATGCTGCCTTGGAACGGGTCGTACTCCGCAAAGAGCACCCATTCGATGGCGTGAAATACCAGCTTGATACGTTGTTGTGCAGGCATGCCTGCTTCAACGCAAAATCAGTCCGCAAGGTTACATCCGCGCGATGCGGCGAACCGCCACGTACCGGCCGCTATCCGTCGTCGCCAACACCTGTGCGGCGTAAGACTGAGAACCATTCGGCAGGTCGGCGCCAAGATCGAAGGTGTGCGCACCCGCCGGCAAATAACCAAAGTCGCGTTCCCACACGCGCTTGCCGTTGAGGTCGAATACGGTCACGTGCACAGCCGCCGGCTGCATCAAGTCCAACGGCAAGGCAGTCGAAGCCGCAAACGGGTTGGGGTAATTGGCGCCCAACGCCATCACTTCTGCGGTGCACCGTTCCTCGTAGCCGATACCAACCATGCCCTCGCCTTCGACCGTCGCTTCGTATTCGGAGACGTATTCGCCGTTGTCGGCGTCCCATTCGAGCGACCCCAATTGCAGGTCGTAGCCGTCGTTGAACGCGAAGTCCTGTTCCGGCGCCAATGGGTCTGGCCCTTCGGGATACAGGTCCGCGTGGGTCTGCACCGCATCCACCACAGCCGCATGCGGCCACGTCCACTGGGACACAGCGCTGTATTGCGTGCTGACGTGCACCTGAAAGTGCATGTGCGTTACGCGCCCTGGGTACCAGCCCGGAACAATCGTGATAAATTCGCACTCCCCATTTTCGTCGGTGATTTGGTAGCCGCGGCAGTAAGTCAGCCCCTCTTCGGTGTTATATCCGGAGTAGTTACCGTCGCGGTCGCAATGCCAGATGTTGACGCGGACGCCCGGCATTGGCTGGCAGTTGCCCGCCCCGATAATGCGCACCTTTTGGCGCATCTGCACCCCGATCCGATCCTCGCGGATGTCCTGGCGGAAAAAGTATTCATTGGCCGTCAAATCCAACGGAAAGGGGCCCGCAGTCTCGCTGGGCACCAGGATGCAATTGCTCCCGCCACTGGGAGGCGCTTGGGCATACAGTTTGGGCACAAAAGGCAGCAGCGAAAGGCCGCCGAGGGCTTTGAGGAAGTGTCCGCGTTTCATGCAGATAAGGTAGCGCCTACTTGCGCTCTTTGGTGCGAAAGGGCAGCGACATTTGGTAGGCCAAATCGTTCCCGCGGCTGTCGTCCGCCACGTCTAAGCCGTACTTCACTTGGGTGATATCCCCCTCCATATAGGTGCCGAACAGCCGGTCCCAGATGCTCAGCATGTTGCCGTAGTTGCGGTCGGTCCACGGCGCTTCGAAGTGGTGGTGGAACTTGTGCATATTGGGCGTCACAAACACGTAGCTCATCACCCGCTCCAAACGCTCTGGTAGCTGCACGTTGGCATGCGTCATGTAGGTGAAAAAGATGGTCAGCGTACGGTAAAAAATGTAGTATGCAACAGGAGCTCCCGTCACCACCAAGGCGATGGCTGCGAAGATTTCTCTGCAAATAAAATCAATCGGATGGTGCCGCGTCCCGGTGGTCACGTCTACGTGAGTATCGCTGTGGTGCACCATGTGCAAATTCCAAAGAAGCGGCACGTTGTGCATGATGTAGTGCACCCCGTATTGCGCAATTAAGTCAAACAGCATGACGGTGGCTAGCAAACCCAGCCAAGCCGGCATCGCTAACCAGTGAACTAGTCCGATCCCCTCCAACGCCGTCCACTGTACAATGCCCACGGCCAACACACTGAAGATGATGCTGATGAACATGGTCGTGCCCAACAAAGCCAAATTGGTCCGGGTGTGCCGCCAGCTTCTAAACCCGCCGGTGAACAGCGGACGGATGCCCTCGATGATGAAATTTAGGGTCATGCAGATCATGATCCAAATCAACTTTTGCGATGGGGGCATTCCTTCAAAAAAGGCCAGCAACTGTTCCACAGGTGTTCATTTGACGTGTTCACAAGGTAATCCGAAACCAGGTAATATGTTCGCCTGAATCCACGAGTATTCTCAATTCTTTACCTTTCAAATATGTTACGCCTTCGGCACTTATTAGCAGCACTGCTTCTAGTCAGAAGGGCGCGGAGCACCTCAGTTCACACCCAGCGGTCACTGACCAAAGCGCCCTCGCCCATAGACTCAATCGATTCACAAGCGTCCACCATGACCTCACGGGCGTTTGCCGCCTGCACCGGCAACTGAGCGTTCACCAAGGCTTCCTTGCTCGGCCAAAGCGCGTGTGCCCAATACGCAGTGTCCGATGCACGGTACAACCGCGAGCCACCGCTGCCATTGGCTTTGCGAATTTCATCAGTCACGGATTCCCACGCTTCCTGAAAATCCGCTTGGCGATCGGGCTTGACTTGGAAGACGTACAACACGGCGTATTGAAACTCTCTCATGTTGGGCGAAGTTTGTGGCACAAACATAGTACGCTCCGCCATGGCCCTCACACCCACCACCTCGATTCCGCTCGGTTTCCAAGCCCCGTCATTCACTCTTCCGGATGCCCTCACGGGTGACGCACTGAACAGCGACGAACTGATGCAAGGAGGACCATCGGTGGTAGTGTTCATGTGCAACCACTGCCCGTTTGTGGTGCATTTAGTGGATTCGCTTGTCGATTTCGCAGCGGAGTACCAAGCACGCGGTTTGAATTTCATCGCTATCTCGAGCAACGACGTGGAGAATTACCCCCAGGATGGCTTCGAGCAAATGCGCGAATTAGCGATCGAAAAAGGCTTCACGTTCCCCTACCTCTACGACGAATCCCAGAACGTGGCGCGCGCATACCATGCGGCGTGCACGCCCGACTTCAGCGTGATCGACGCCAGTGGAAAGTGCGTGTATCGCGGTCAGTACGACGGATCGCGTCCCGGCAATGACGTGCCGGTGACCGGTGACGATTTGCGCCGCGTCTGCGATGCCCTAATTGCTGGCGAATCAGTGCCAGCGGAAGGCCAAGTTCCGTCCATTGGATGCAACATTAAGTGGAAGTAATGAGCGTGTTACGCGCAGGTTGTCAATTCCTTATTTCTCTGACCACGGGAGGGTCAGACGCATCATCTTAGTCATTCATTTTGAATGATTTGATGTCTATTCTGTTGGAAAATAGGTGCAATCGCCCTGATAACCCTGTCCCGAGGAAATGGTATTTACGCTGTTGACCCTCCTAATTTTGGATCACTAAATCATCAGATTCACAATTTGAGAATGAGACATTTTATCCACCTTGCCCTCATGGGTGTTTTCTGCGCAACGGCATCCTTTTCGTTCGCACAGATAACAGGTAAAGTCACGGACGCCTCCACAGGCGGTGCACTTCCTGGAGCGACTGTAATGGTCGAAGGCAGCGGCAGCGGAGTCGCCACTGGACCTGACGGTACGTTTAGCCTGAACGGAGCAGCGAACGGCAACATTGTCGTCTCCTTCATCGGCTACGAAACCCGAACCATCGCTGCAAAAGAGAACATGGGAAGCATCAGCCTTGAACCCACGTCCCTTGGCTTGGGCGCGGCGTCCATCATCGCCAACGTCGTTGACATCGCCATCGCGCGGGAGACACCGGTAGCGGTATCGACCATCTCCCCTGCGGAAATTGCTCAGAAGGTGGGCAACATGGAATTCCCAGAAATCATGAACCGCACGCCCGGTGTGTACGCCACGAAGCAAGGCGGTGGTTACGGCGACTCGCGCATCAGCCTTCGCGGATTCGACCAGCGTAATACGTCATTCCTCATCAACGGCCAGCCGGTCAATGACATGGAAAACGGATGGGTGTACTGGTCGAACTGGCAAGGTTTGACAGACGTAGCTTCTGGCATCCAAATCCAGCGCGGCTTGGGTGCATCTCGTTTGGCGGTCCCATCCGTAGGTGGTACCGTTTCTATTTTCACTAAAGCGGCTCAGATGGAGCCAGGCGGATCGGTTTCCGAAACCATTGGTAACGACGGTTACGCCAAAACCTCCATCAGCTACAACACAGGCAAAAACGACAACGGTTGGGCTTCTTCTTTCTTATTTAGTCAATGGTCCGGCGATGGCTACGTCAACAACACCCAAGGCGCAGGTTGGACCTACTTCGCAGCCATCGGCTACGAACCAGAAGGTTCCAAGCACGCCATGAATTTGAGCGTTTTGGGCGCCGGACAATGGCACCACCAGCGCGATGTTGAGGTCAGCATCCGCGACTACGACTACTTCGGTGAAGGCGGTCAGGAACTCAACGACGGCAAGATTGATCGCCGCTGGAACAGCAATGGGGGCACGCTAGAAGAAACGGAATTCAGCATGCGCCGCAACTTCTACAACAAGCCATTGGCAACGTTCAACTGGGATTGGACCATCACGGAAAACTTAACTTTGAACACGTCGCTGTACGGTTCTGCAGGCCGAGGCGGCGGAACTGGACCACGCGGTCGTAACTACAATGTCCTTCCTTACCAACAAGATTTGTACTCCTTCATGTTTGAAAACATGATGCACGTTTATGAGTTGGACTCACTCGGCAACCAAGTTCTTGACGCCGATGGGAATCCCATTGTAATTGGCGAGACCATTGATGTGGAGCAAAACGAACTCAATCAATCGTTCCGAAATGAGGACGGTACCGTAAACTACAATGCCATCATTGATGATAACCAAGCCGGTGCTACTCCGCACGACGGAAGCGTCAATGACAGCTACGAAGGTGCACTCATCGGTTCACACCAGTGGGGCATTGATGCCGATACCGCTGGAACGATTTACACCGGAGGTGGCATGATTCGCCGCGCTTCAATGAACTCACACGACTGGATTGGCGCCATCTCCAACTTGGAGTACAACTCGGGCAACTTGCGCGCTTCCGTGGGTGTTGACTTGCGTCGCTACAAGGGGTACCACTACCGCGCCTTGAACCACTTGATGGGTTTTGATGCATACTACTCTGGTGGCAACCGCAACAACAACGGCCAGATCATCGAGACGACCATCGAAGCGAGCCCGTTCAACAACACCGGCCTCAACGGTCCGAAGATCGACTACTACAACGTGGGCAACGTAAACTGGACGGGCTTGAATGGTTTAGTT
>CALGDB010000030.1 GCA_937884175.1 uncultured Flavobacteriales bacterium | reverse complement strand
GGATTCGGAAGGCAGTTGATCGATTGGGGGGGGCGATTCGAGGGTTTCGTCCCCCATTTCTTCCACTGAATCCCGGTGTACTGCAGTTCTGTCACTTGACATTGGCGGCCGGTCGGGGAGGCGTTATCTTTACGACTCCATTCCAATAACCCATGAGCAACATCGGAATACTCAAATCCTCGCTGGCTAAGAAGTATGTGATGGCCCTGACAGGCCTTTTTCTATGCCTCTTTCTGGTGGGTCACCTTGCGGGCAACCTCCAGTTGCTCCTGAAAACAGGTGAAGAAGGCCAGCAAGCGTTCAACGAATACGCGGAATTCATGACCACCTTCCCATTGGTGAAGCTGCTGAGTTACCTTACCTATGCCAGCGTTTTGTTCCACTTGATCGACGGCATCGTGCTGTCGATTCAGAACCGTAAAGCTCGGCCTGTGGGCTATGTGAAGGAGAACGGCGCCGCCAATGCTAAGTGGTCTAGCCGAAATATGGGCATCCTCGGAACCATCATTTTGGTCTTCTTGGTCAGCCACATGCAAACTTTCTGGTACAAAATGCATTTCGGCGCGATGCCTATCCACAATGGATTGAAGGACTTGCACACGGTCGTGGTTGAATTTTTCTCGCCCGATAACTCCATAGGACTCATCGCGGTGGTGGGATATGTGCTTGCCCAAGCCGCTTTGGCGTTTCACTTGACCCATGGCTTCCAAAGTGGATTCCAGTCCTTGGGCTTTCGTCACGCAAAGTACACGCCGGTCATCGAGAAGGCCGGAATGGCGTTTGCCTTGCTCGTGCCTGCGCTGTTTGCTGCCATTCCCGTTTTCTTGTACATCACCCAATTGTAATCGGAGACCATAATGCTCGAATCTAAAATTCCATCGGGACCTTTAGCGGAGAAGTGGACTTCGCACAAGAACCACATCAACCTGGTGAACCCCGCCAACAAACGCCTCATCGACGTCATCGTGGTGGGAACGGGTTTGGCAGGGAGCTCGGCAGCCGCCTCCCTTGCGGAGATGGGTTACAACGTCAAAGCGTTTTGCTTCCAAGACTCGCCACGCCGGGCGCACTCCATTGCGGCCCAGGGCGGGATCAACGCAGCCAAGAATTACCAGAACGACGGAGACTCCGTTTACCGCCTTTTCTATGACACCATCAAAGGCGGCGATTACCGAAGCCGTGAGGCCAACGTCCACCGCCTGGCCGAGGTGTCAACCAGCATCATTGACCAGTGCGTGGCCCAAGGGGTTCCGTTTGCCCGCGAATATGGCGGCTTGCTCGACAACCGCAGCTTCGGTGGGGTGCAGGTCTCTCGAACATTTTATGCCAAAGGCCAGACCGGTCAGCAGCTTCTGCTGGGCGCATACTCCGCTCTGAGCCGTCAGATTTCGAAGGGTAAGGTGGAGATGTTCACCCGCCATGAGATGATGGATGTGGTCATCGTCGATGGGAAATGCCGTGGCATCATTGCCCGCAACCTGATCACCGGTGAATTGGAACGCCACGCAGCACATGCGGTTGTGCTCGCTTCGGGTGGCTACGGCAACGTCTTTTTCTTGAGCACAAACGCCATGGGCTCCAACGTCTCCGCGGCGTGGAAGGCGCACAAGAAAGGCGCTTACATGGCGAACCCGTGCTTCACGCAGATTCACCCAACGTGCATTCCGGTATCCGGAGAGCACCAATCCAAGCTGACGCTCATGTCAGAGTCGTTGCGCAACGACGGCCGCATCTGGGTGCCGGCCAAAAAGGAAGACGCTGAGGCGATCCGCAAAGGCACCATGCGTGCCAATGACATCCCGGAAGAAGACCGCGACTATTACTTGGAGCGCCGCTATCCCGCCTTCGGGAATCTTGTTCCAAGGGACGTTGCGTCTCGTGCTGCCAAGGAGCGTTGCGATGCGGGATTCGGTGTGAATGAGACGGGCGAGGCGGTATTCTTGGATTACGCCTCAGCCATCCAACGTTACGGCAAAACAGAAGCGAACATTCGCGGATTGCGCAACCCCTCAGAAGCCGAAATCACCATGCTCGGAAAAGAGGTGGTGAAGGCGAAGTATGGCAACTTATTTGACATGTATAAGCAGATTGCCGCCGACGATCCGTACGAGACGCCCATGAAGATTTACCCTGCGGTGCACTACACCATGGGTGGATTGTGGGTGGACTACAATCTGATGACTTCGGTGCCCGGCTTGTATGCCGCGGGCGAGGCGAACTTCTCCGACCATGGAGCCAACCGATTGGGCGCTTCTGCACTCATGCAAGGCCTCGCGGACGGCTACTTCGTGTTGCCGTACACCATCGGTGATTACCTCGCGAGTGATATTCGAACAGGCGCCATTTCGGCCGATGCTCCAGAATTTGAAGCCGCCGAGAAGGGCGTTAAGGACCGCATCGACCATTTGATCAACAACAGCGGTTCGAAGCCGGTGGACGATTTCCATCGCCGTCTGGGCCGAATCATGTGGAACGAATGCGGGATGTCACGCAGCGAGACCGGACTGAAGAAGGCCATTGCAGACATTCGCGCCCTGCGGGATGAGTTTTACAGCGATGTTCGCGTTCCTGGAACAGCGGACCAGTTCAATCCAGAATTGGACAAGGCGGGCCGGGTAGCGGACTTGCTGGAATTGGGCGAGTTGATGTGCAAGGACGCCCTTGAGCGAAACGAATCATGCGGCGGTCACTTCCGCGAAGAATACCAGACGCTGGAGGGCGAAGCATTGAGAGACGACGAGCAGTTTGCCTTCGTCTCCGCATGGGAGTACACCGGTGATCCGAGTGAAGCCAACCTCCACAAGGAGGGTTTGAAGTTTGAAAACATCGAGCTGAAACAGCGCAGCTACAAATAAGAGATTGCCATGGATTTGATATTGAAAGTTTGGCGGCAGAACGGTCCGAATGACAAGGGCCACATCGAGACCTATCCTGTTAGCGGCGTCTCTCCGGACATGTCGTTTTTGGAGATGATGGACATGTTGAATGACCAAATCATCCGAGACGGGGGCGATCCTGTTGCTTTCGACCACGATTGCCGCGAAGGCATCTGCGGCATGTGCTCCATGTTCATAAACGGCGAGGCCCACGGCCCCAACCGCGGCGTCACCACCTGTCAGTTGCACATGCGCTCCTTCAAGGATGGAGACACCATCACGATCGAGCCTTGGCGTGCATCGGCATTCCCCGTCGTGAAAGATTTGGCGGTGGATCGAAGCGCCTTCGACCGGGTCATTCAAGCGGGCGGTTATATTTCTGTCAATACGTCTGGTGAGACCTTGGATGCAAACGCCATTCCCGTGCCGAAAGCGCAGGCCGATGAAGCGTTCAATGCAGCAACGTGCATCGGCTGTGGTGCTTGCGTAGCAACATGTAAGAACGCCTCCGCGATGCTCTTTGTATCCGCCAAGGTGTCTCAGTTTGCCTTGCTGCCTCAGGGACAACCTGAACGCGCAACGCGTGTCCAGCGCATGGTCGATCAGATGGACAAGGAAGGGTTCGGAAACTGCACCAATACAGGTGCGTGTGCCGTTGAATGTCCGAAGGGAATCGACTTGAGCAACATCGCCCGCATGAACCGCGACTTCCTATCTGCCAGCGCGTCGGAAGAGTAATCAAGGGTAGCCTAATTTGAAAGAGTTGTGAGCACTTCTTCCTTTACATCGGGCAATTCGCATACCTTTAACACATGAGATACGTATTGATTTTGATGGCATTGGCCTTGTCCACGGTCTCGGGAGCCCAGAAAAAGGCTGAGATTGAATTCCAAGTAAGCGGGGTGTGTGGCATGTGCGAGACGCGCATCGAAAAGGCATTGGACGTGCCAGGCGTCATCATGGCCGAATGGGACGTAGAAACCAAAAAGGCTACCGTAGCCTACAAGACTAAGGTCCTTTCCGAAGAGCAAATCCACCAACTGATTGCAAACGTTGGACACGATACGGCGAAGATCAAGGCGACAGATGAAGTCTACGCCAATCTTCATGGATGCTGCAAGTACCGTGAACTGGGAGGGGAGAGTTGCACCGGTGAGAATGAGCAAGATCACGACGACAGGCACCCGGAATAATCGGCTCGGATGAAGCGAATTCTGCTCATCTGCTTGCTTGGGATTTTGACTCCGAATGGGGTCTGGTCTCAGCTCAACGTGCTTAAAGGCAAAGTTTTAACAGATGAGTCTCGGATCGAGAGATCAAGTGAGGAGCCAACCTATATCCCATTGCCGGGGGCATATGTGCGCTGGTCGCACGACTCGGCGACGACGATCGTGTCTGATGGATTCGGTTTTTTCAAAATCAACAAAGCGGAAGTGGGCGACACCTTGGTGGTGTCGATGATGGGGTTTGTGACTGTAGGATGGGTGTACAACGGCGAATCGTATGTAGACATTCCTTTGAAAGCCGGTGTGGAGTTAGCTTCAGCAGAGGTGGTTGAGAAAAAGGCATCCACCCAACTTTCATTGTTATCACCACTTGACGTTCAATCGTTGAACCGAAAGGAATTGGTGAAGGCGGCTTGTTGCAACCTCTCGGAAGCGTTCGAAACCAACGCATCGGTGGACGCCTCATTCACGGATGCAGTCACTGGAACCCGGCAAATCCGTATGCTGGGTCTGCATGGAAAATACAGCCAGCTTCAGGTGGATAACATGCCCGGTCCGAGAGGCCTCAACGTAATTAAAGGACTGGAATACATACCTGGGGATTGGGTGCATGCAATCCACATCAGTAAAGGCGCCGGGAGCGCAACGCAAGGTTATGAGAGCATCACAGGGCAGATTAACGTGGCGATGAAGAATCCCGAGACGGCGGACCCTTTGCACGCCAATGTGTATTTCAATGGTATGGGTCGTTCGGAAGTAAATGTGGTCACCAACCAAAAGGTGTCGCGGCGCTGGAGCACAACAGTACTACTTCACGGTCTCAGAAATGAACGCTTGAACGATCGGAATGGGGATGGATTTTTGGATGTTCCACTTCATCGCCATCTAATTGGCCGGAATGAGTGGAAGTTCACGGGTGACCGCGGAATACGCGGGGAGTATGCAATCACAGTTTTGGAGACTGGTAGCGGAGCGGGTCAGACGGGTGCCTACGAAGGGCTTGCATTACCTGAAGCGTGGCGGAGTTTACTTGATGCGTCTACTGCTGATTGGTCCGCAGTTACGCAAATCGATCGTGTTGAAGCAACAGCTAAAACGGGGTATGTATTTCCGGAGGCGGTGTGGCGGAGCATCGCAACTCAACTTACATTTTACGACCATTGGCATACTCATCGCTTTGGAAGCAATCATTACGATGGTCGCGAGCGTTTCTTCCGCGGCAACATCTTGTACGCGGACATCATCGGTAATACGAACCACAGCTTTACAACGGGCCTGAGCTACGTCTACAATGCCTTTGATGAGCAACTTCAGTTTGAAGTTAACGACAGCTTAGACCTCCAATACAGCGTTGAACGCGAGGAACAGGTTCCGGGGATATTCGCCGAGTACACGTGGTCCGGGAACGAGCGCTGGAGTGTCATTGGCGGCGTGCGGTATGACCAACACAATCTGTTCGGTGGTATGCTGAGCCCGCGCCTCCATGCACGTTGGAGCCTCACCGAAAACGTGTCGTGGAAAATCGCGGCTGGCCGGGGCTTCCGAACACCCAATCCTTTCATGGAACAGCTCGGCACCTGGGCCAGCCAACGCCAGTGGTATTGGGGATATGACAGCCAGGGCCTTCAGCCCGAAATTGCCACGAACATTGGCGCAAATCTCACCAGTAAGTTCCGCCTGAATTACCGCGAGGCATCCTTGACGTTGGATGCCTATTCCACGCGGTTCGAAAACAAGCTCGTAGTGGACCTCGATCAGGCTGCGAGTGCCATTCACCTGTACAACCTGTCCGGGAGTTCCTTTGCTAATTCGGCCCAAGCGGAATTCAATTGGGACATGCACCGCCGTTGGGACATTCGCCTCGCGTACCGATGGGTCAATGCCCACACGGATCGCATCCTCGGCAACCCAACCGAAAATCCGTTTGTCTCCAAGCACCGCGGCTTCAGCCAAATCAGCTATGCCTCGCGGCTTGACGAACGCGAGGGCCAGTGGCGCGCTGATGCCACCTTCCAATGGATCGGCGCTCAACGCCTGCCGACGACAGTTGCGAACCCTGAGCCGTTCAGCCGACCGGGCTACGCCCCTGACTTTTACCAGCTGAATGCCCAGCTTACCCGTCAGTTCACGCCGGAATTCTCGGTGTACCTCGGCGTCGAAAACGCCCTTAATTACAAGCAAGACCGCCCCATCATCGGCGCGGACTACGGGGACAACCCCGTGGCGCAACAGGACTTCAATCAGTACTTCGACGCGAGTTTGGTGTACGGCCCCATCTTCGGCCGCATGTTCTATGCGGGATTGCGTTGGGGCATCCTGCCTTCCAAGAAGAACGAGTAAGATTCAGCGCAACGAGCGCTTGAGCATGCCGCCGCCGCTTCGGGCGCCCATGGTTTGGCGGCGCTGTGCCGCACTCGCGTTGTTGGGGCGTGGTTCGCGACCGGGTAGCCCATCTTCCGCGTACCGCGGATCGGGAATGTAGTCGAGCTTTTGCATGAAGGTGGCCTCGACGTGGATGCATCCGAACTCCTCTTTGACCACCCCGCGCACCAAGTATATCCCGCGCCCGCGGAATGCAAACTGCTTCAACGACGGGGGGAAGTGGACAGTGTCAAGCCACTGGCCTTCGACATCGACAAAACACCCAAAACTCATGCGCTCCCGACGGGCGGTGTGGGTTTCTTTGACCGCGACTAAGTACCCCACCACTTCGACCGTCCGCCCGATGCAGTCCGGCAGCGCTTCGCTGCGAACGCCGCGTTCGGCAACAGACTGGGCCTCGGGGGTCAGCAGCCGGAAAGGCGAAATCAGCGGGAATCCGAACAACTCAATCTGGTCGAAGGCGACTTCGAGGTCGTTAGCCTCAAAACGGGGTAGGGTGAACCGGGTGATGTCTGGCGTGAAGAGCGTGGCATCGGTGGTTCCTTTTTGGGTGTAGCCAAGCAAAAAATGCGCTTCCCACTGAAGTTGTTGGGGGTTCTTGCCGGTGAATCGAAACCCGCCGCACCGGATGATGAGCAGGCATTGCTCAAGGCCGAGCCCTGTGCGCTCGATGGTATCTTCCAGCGACGCGTAGGCGCCGCCCTGCTGGCGCTCGTGCATGATGCGTGCGATGGTTTGGGCTTGGATGCCGCGGACGAGGTTGAAGCCCAACAAAATGGTGCGGCAATGCGGCTCCACACACGCTTCCCAGCCCCCGCGGTTGACGCACGGAGCCTCGATGCGCCCTCCCACCATGCGGGCTTCGTGCACGTAAAATTCCGTGCGGTAGAATCCGCCGAAGTTGTTGATGCACGCGGCCATGTACTCGATGGGCCAATGCGCTTTCAGGTACAGGCTCTGGTAGCTTTCCACGGCGTACGAGGCGGAGTGGCCTTTGGCAAAGGCGTACCCGGCAAAGCTTTCCACTTGGCGCCAGACCTCTTCGACCAGTACCGGATCTCGTCCGCGTTCGACGGCTTTTTGGTGGAAGGCGTCCCGTGCTTTGGCAAACTCCTCCCGCGACCGGAACTTCCCACTCATGCCGCGGCGCAGCACATCCGCCTCACCGAGGTTGAGCCCCGCGAAGTGGTGGGCCACCTTGATGACGTCCTCCTGGTACACCATCACTCCGTACGTTTCTGGCATCAATTCGAGTAGGACGGGGTGGGCGTCGTCGCGCCGTTCGGGGTGCCGGTGCCGCTCGATGTAGGCGCGCATCATGCCGCTGCGCGACACGCCGGGCCGGATGACCGAGCTCGCTGCGACGAGTCCGAGGTAGTTGTCGACGCGGAGCTTGCGCATCAGCATCCGCATTGCGGGCGATTCGACGTAGAAACACCCCACCGCCAAGGCCTCTCGGAGCAGGTGTTGGATGCGCGGGTCGCGCTTGAACCGTGCCATGTCGTGGATATCGATTTGGGTAGCGACCTGGGGCTGATGCTCGGCGATGAGGTCGATGGTGTCGCGGATTTTGCCCAGCCCCCGTTGGCTGAGGATGTCGAATTTGTACAGGCTCACGTCTTCCGCGACAACCATGTCAAACTGAGTCGTAGGGAAGCCCTTGGGCGGCATGAACGTCCCGCCGAAATGGTGGATGGGCCGATCAGCGATGAGGATGCCGCATGCGTGGATGGTCAGGGCGTTCGGGAAGTCCTGGAGGTAACCGGCGTACCGAACCACGAGGGCTTCCATGTCGTCGGTGCCGGGCGGCAGGAGTTTGCCGTCGGCGATGCGGTCGATGTCGTGTTTGGGCAGGCCGAAGACCTTCCCCAATTCCCGGATGACCGCGCGGTATTGGAAGGTGCTGTACGCCCCCACCAACGCAACGTGAGGGAACCGCTTGAAGATGTATTCCGTCACGTCGTCCCGATCCGTCCACGAGAAGTCGATGTCGAAGTCCGGCGGATTCGTGCGGTACAGGTTGATGAACCGTTCGAAGTACAGGTCGAGCTCGATGGGGTCCACGTCCGTGATGCGCAGCAGGTAGGCGACGAGGCTGTTGGCCCCGCTTCCGCGCCCCACATAAAAGTAACTGCGGCTGCGCGCGTAGTTGGTGATGTCCCAGTTGATGAGGAAATAGGCCAAATACCCCTGTTGTCGGATGACCGCCAACTCCATTTCCATCCGCTCCAAGACGTGTTCTTCGTGGTCGGGGTAGCGGTAGGCCAACCCCTCGGCACAGAGCGCCCGGATGAGCTGTTCGTCCTCGTCTTCCGAATCGGTGTAGGTGTGCTGGTTGTTGTGTGACCGGCCGTCCGGGGGGTCGGGTAAGGCGATCTCGCATGCGTTAAGCAGCGCTTCGGCCCGTTCCACCCAGTGGGGATGCTCGGCGAATGCCTGGTGAAAATCGGCGGGCGAGAGCAGCCGGTCGTACGGGTGGCCGGTGGCGGCTTCGGGCAACTTGCTCAGCAGTTCGTTGCGGTCTACGGCCCGCAGGATTCGGTGGCAGTTCCAATCGCGCTTGTGCCGGAACGTGAAGGTGTGCAGGGCGACGAGCTGCTCATGGGGTACATCGGCAGCGCCTTCGAGCAGGCGGAGCTCGGCCTGTTCCCACGGCCGCACGCCGATGTATTCGTTGGACAGGAGTGGGTGGCGTGTGTGTTTCCACCGCGCCCACGGGTATACGATGAAGGTGTGCTCGAGGACGGGCGCCACCGGTTCAAAAGGCTGATGCGTGTGCAGGTGGGCGTTGAGGTGCGCGCAAAGGTTGGCGTATCCGGTGTTGTTGCGGGCGTAGCCGATGTAGAGGGGCGTTCCGGCGGGGTCGCGGTCGGTGGAGGCGTTGCGGAAATCGATGCCCAGTACGGGACGAATCCCATACTCGGGGGCATCGCGCACAAAGTCCCAATTGGCGGACGTTGCGTTGATGTCGGTCAGGGCTAACGCCGTGATCCCCTCGGTTTTGGCTTTGGCCAACAATTCGTGGGGCTGCATCAACCCATAGCGCAGGCTGAACCAAGAGTGGCAATGCAGGTGCATGGAAAGACCGGCAGTCAGGGATTAGAAGAGAGAACCTTGTGCGCTCATAGCGGAGGATTGGCGGTTGCGTGCCCGGGACTCGTCCATGCCGAACATCTCTAATTCTTGATGGATTTCGAAGTCGTATTCTGGGTAAACGCGGGCGCCGGTGGGTTGGAGTAGGTCGGAACCGTTGGCGCGCGGGTCCCGGATGTCCGGAGAGATGGGGTAGGCGTTCAGTTTCGCAGCGGGGCAGGGCCGCAACATCCCGGTGATGTCCGAAAGCGGTGTGGAGAGGTCGACCCACGCCTGTTCTTGCTCCTCGTCGAGCACGACGGGAGAGCGGTGGTGGCCGATGGCCTGCATGAGTTCGTTGGCGACGGTGGTCAGGATGGCAAACGACCGGGTGATCTCGCCTGTGGCGTGGTTGGCCCATTCGTCCCAAATGCCCGCGAGGCCAAACGGTCTTCGGCCGTGCCGGGCGTAGACGAGGTAGGGCTTGGTGAGTTTTTCTTGGCGCGGCCCCTCGATGAAGGCATCGGCGATGACGATGCAGCGCCGGTCGCGGATGGATTGGCGGAACATGGGCTTTTGCAGGATGCCCATCGCCCCGGTGTACTCCGGCCGGTCCTCTTTGTTGTGGTCGCCCTCGGAGCGGGCGTTGATCATGTAGAACTGTTTTTTGGCCCACCGCGGGGTGAAACCAAACTGCTGCATCTGCAGGGTGCGCGGGCTGTCGCTGGCGATGACCGGCGCGGCCTCGCCGTGGCTTACGTTGGCGTTGGGGCGCCACTGCGCAGACACGTCGGGTGCGGCCTGCACCTGGAAGCGGCTTTCGATGGTTTGAACGGTAGAGACGGTAACGTAGCGGCCACACATGATGCAATGAATTTACTGATGACGGTTGGCAAGAAGCAAGGGCGCATCACCATTGAAGGGGTTTGAGCGTCCTATGGTGCGCGCCTCCATCCCGGCGGCGGTGACGACGCTGCGGTCGCCGTACTGGGACCGAATGCGATCGAGGGCGCGGTAGAGTTCGAGGCGTTCGTCCACGTCGTCGAACAGGTCCATTTGGAACCCACCTTCGACTAGGTGGCTGAAGCGCACGCCGATGAGACGGACCTGCACGCGGCGGTTGTACAGTTGATCGAAGAGGGATTTGACCTTGGGAATGAGGATGTGATCGGACGAGGAATAGGGAATGCGTGCTTGGAGGGACCGGGTGTCGAAGTCGGCGTAGCGCACCTTGACGGCGACGCAGGCCGTGAGCTTGCGTCCGCGCCGGAGTTGGTAGGCGAGGTTCTCGGTCATGGCGATGAGGATGCCTTTCAGCTTTTCGACATCGGTGGTATCCTTGGAGAAGGTGCGTTCGGTGGAGATGGATTTGCGCTCGTTGAAGGCGATGACTGGGCTGGGGTCGATGCCATGGGCCTTGCGCCAAATGGCGGTGCCGTTCTGGCCGAGGACCTGCTCCATTAGTTCGATGGGCATTTCCTGGATAGTCTGGATGCGCTTGACCCCGAGGTTGCGCAGCGTCTGGTAGGTCTGGGTGCCGACCATGGGGATTTTGCGAACGGAGAGCGGCGCGAGGAAGGGACGCTCTGTGCCGCGGTCGATTTTGAGGGTGCCGGAGGGTTTGGCTTGCCCGGTGGCCACCTTGCTGACGGTTTTGCTGGTGCTCATGCCGAATGAGATGGGCAAACCGGTCTCGCGAATGATCCGATCGCGTAATTCCCGGGCGAATTGCCAACAACCAAAGAACCGGTCCATTCCGCTGAGGTCGGCGTAGAACTCGTCGATGGAGGTCTTCTCACAGACGGGAACGGCCTCCTGGACGATTTCGGTCACCGCACGCGAATGCTTAATGTAGTTCATGGAGTTGCCGCGGATGACCAATGCTTCGGGGCACATCAACCGCGCTTGCCGCATGGGCATGCCGGAGTGCACGCCAAATGCCCGTGTCTCGTAGCTGCACGCTGCGACGACCCCGCGGCCACCAGTGCCGCCGATGAGGATGGGTTGGTGGGCAAGCCGCCGGTCCATGAGCCGTTCGACCGACACAAAAAAAGTGTCGAGGTCCAAGTGCAAAATTGCACGGGCAGGAGGGGGCGATGTTCCGTTCATTTGATTTTACTAAAATAATGAGCAAAGCCAAAAATAAACGCAAACGAATACTAAAATATTTTACGGACAGCTGCTTCCAAATGCCGAGAGCACGGCCAGTACGTCTTCCACGTTGCTTGCGTCGTCGCCGTTTACATCGCCCTCGCAGCCCACCAAACACCCGAAATCAGCTAAAAGCAATAGCAAGTCCTGCACTTCCGTGAGGCCGTTTTCACTCAAATCGGTGAGGCAATAACACGAGGCCGGTGCAGTGAAGGCCTGCGGGATGAACACGCTGCATTCCGAATTGGCAGTAAAGCCGATGTCCAAATGCACTGCTTGTCCATCTGAAGGGAGGCCCGTGAGGACAATGGTTTGGGGGCTGTCGCCGAGGGAGAACAGGCTGCCGTTGACCTGAATGAGCCCGGTGGTGGGTGGGGCTTGGTATGTCAAAACCAGCGCTTGCGTGTAGGTGTCCGAATCGGGGTTGCACGCGCTTTGCTCGCCAATCTCCACTTCGAGGATTTGGCATCCGCCTATGACCCAGCCTATGTCGACAAACATGCCCAGTAACGCAGGGCCTGGGTTGTGGTTGGACTCTGCGGTATTCAGTCCCGGGGTCATCAAGCTGTTGGGGGTTCCTGGCGAGTAGGTGGCTTCGTTCAGGTGGGAGTAGCTTGAACCGACTTGATAATTTGCAGGGGCATACAACCGTGGACGTCCTCCGCCGACGCCCTCCATTCCGTTGGCCCCATTCCAGTAAACGTGATCTGATGTCAATGCTGCTCCCAAGGTCTGCGAACCGTTCGGGAGATCGAGCAAAGCGATGGAGTCTTGCGTCTCCGTGAAATGATCATACGGATACGGGATGTTGGCTGTGCCTAAGAAGCCGAATCCGTTCGTGTAGTAGGCGCTGCCAATGAAGCCGAATCCGTGTGCCAATTCATGCAAGGCAGCGGTCACGAAATCGTAGGTGCCCACGGGCGTGTTGCCATCGGTTCCGAGGTACCAATTGGCTGTACTGTTGAATGTGCACTCGAGGTCGGACTGTTCCGAGAGGTCTTCGTCGGCAAGGGCGTTGGCCAAAGCAGCGGGGTAGTAGGTGTCGCTAATGGGCGCATTAGCAAAATTCTGGTGGAGATTCGAAGGCCCTGCTTGCGCCAGTGCACCAGCTCCCAGATCCGTCCAAAACGCATCGATGCGCACTGTTACATCTGAAGTCAGCAGCACCGACCAAATGTCCACAGCGTAATAGAAAGCCAGCATGGCCTCTTCGGGAAATCCGTTGTAATTCACGATCACGGTGGCGTCCCTAGGTGCGTCTGGAGTGTACCATGCGGGCGGTCCGATGTGGGTGTTGGCGTCCACCGGAATGCCTTCGAGGCCAGCTCCGCACGCGGTGTGCTGGTGACCGCAGGTCGCAGCGGCAGGCAGGCCACAGACGCGCTGAGCCACACCGGTGTTTACCACCGACACGCTCATGGTCAGGCTCAAGGCCCAGCCGAGTCCGCACAAGTTTAGCCAACGCATCATCGCAATCATTTGGGGAATACAAGATACAGTTCACTTAAGGATTTTCCTCTTTCTCGTGGCATTGCTACTTTTGTTAGCAAAATTACCCCATGCCGGATGCTCTCCCTCATTTTGCTCAGCACCTGAAAACCTTGCGCAAAGCGCGTGGACTAACCCAGCAAGAGTTGGCTGACCGCATCGGCTTGAAGCGCGCGGCGTTGGGAGCCTATGAGGAGGGGCGGGCCGAACCGCGATTGGTGAATGTAGTGGCCCTTGCAGAATTTTTTGGTGTGTCCGTGGACGCATTGCTGAAAGGCGATGAATCGGGCGAGCGTCGCGCACGCGGCACGTCGTTGCGGGTGCTTTCGGTGCCGGTAGATGCCTCGAGCGATGAGGAGCGCGTGGCGGTGGTACCGGTGAAAGCCGCGGCCGGTTACCTCGACGGTTATGGCGATCCAGACTATGTGCAGGGGCTGCCAACGTTTGGCCTTCCGCTGCCCGAGGTCACCCCCAACTTGACCCACCGGTTGTTTCAAATCGAGGGCGAGAGCATGCTGCCCATCCCAAGCGGCAGTTACATCTTGAGCACCTACGAGGAAGATTGGCACCGCGCTGGCGGCATGCGGCCGTACATCGTGGTGACCCGCAACGATGGCGTCGTATTCAAACGAATCGAGAACCGCCTAGATTCTGAGCACAAAGACCTGTGGTTGATTTCCGACAACCCGGATTACCCTCCTTATTCCGTCAAGCCATCGGAAGTGGTTGAGGTTTGGCGCGCGCGCGGGTATTTGGCGTTCAATTGGCCCACGCCGGCTTTCTCGGGCATGGAGCGGATTCAAGGGACGTTGGACTCGCTGCGGGCCGAAATCCAGGCCATCAAGGCCGGGCGTTAGGGCCGGCGTTAAACCCCCAAGGCCACCACTTCAGTGATGGCGTCGATTTTGGAAGTCAGGAGCTGCTCGATGCCGCCCTTGAGCGTCTGCATGCTCGACGGGCATCCGCTGCAGGCGCCGCGCATGTGCACATAGACCTTGCCTTCTTTGTACGCTTTGAAATCAATGGCGCCACCGTCTTGCTCGACCGCTGGCCGAACGAATTCATCCAACAACCGCTTGATTTCCTCGTCGTGTTCAGAAGGAACGATGTCCTCTTCGGCGATGAATTCCACGCCGGGGGCAGGTGCCGCCTCGGGTACAGGATCGTTGGGTTGTTCGAGTTGGTCTTGAAACTTGAGGAAGGCCTCCGTGTCCACCGCCGTTTCGTTTTCCATGAGCCATTCGCGGATGTATTCGCGCAGCTGCTGCACAATCATTTCCCAACCGAGGCTTTGGTCTTTTTTGACCGAGACAAAGGCACCGCTGATGAAAACACCTTCGACAAAAGGAAAATTGAACAGCTCTTCAGCGAGGGGTGAACACAGGGCCGCCTCGGACTTGGATCGGAATTCAACTTGGTGCTGATCGGCAATCAGGACCCGGTCAGCAACGAATTTCATGACCTTTGGATTGGGAGTCATCTCCGCGTACACACTGGTTGGAATTGGCATGGTGCAAAGGTAGTCGGCGTCTTGTAAATTGCCGTTCCTAAACGAAGTTCAAGCCTCGAAAATGAGAAAACATTTGCAAAGATGGACCGTGCGCATTCTGCCCCTTTTGGCGGCGACGGCGATGGGCCACAGCACTAACGCTCAAGAGACTTTTCCGGTCAACGGCGTGGTGAATAAGCAATTGGTCCGCACGGCCTTAGAGCACGCGACCGTGCACGTCAGTTCGACGGAAGTGATCGAAGATGCTACCGTGGTGTTTTACCAAGGCCGAATCGAAGCTGTGGGGCTGAGCAGCGTGATGAAAGTCAATGGTCCGGTCATCCGATACGACCTGAATGGCTTACACGTGTATCCTTCGTTCGTAGACATCCACAGCAATTACGCCATGCCTGAAGCACAGCGCGAAGGCTGGGGCCGGGGGCCGCAGGATTTGAGCGATAAGAAAGGCGCTTTCGGGTGGAATGAGGCCATCCGACCAGAAACGCACGCAGCAGATGTCTTCGATCCGTCAGATGCGGAGGCCGACCGCAGCGCTTACCAGAAAGGCGGTTTCGGTGCAGTGGTATCACACGTCCAAGACGGCATTGTTCGCGGCACAGGGGCATTGGTCGCTTTGTCGGAAGACCCGCGGCGGGCGTTACTGAAGCCCGAGGCCTCGGTACATTACAGCTTCCGGAAGGGGACCTCGTCCCAGGATTATCCCCGTTCCCTCATGGGGGCAACGGCCTTGTTGAAGCAGACTTTTTTCGATGCAAACTGGTACGCGGATGCCAGCCGCTTGAACGAGCGATTGGAGACTAACTTATCGCTGGAGGCCTTCAATGCCAGCCGTTCCAAGCCTTCGTTTTTTGACGCCGGTGGATGGGAAGACGGGTTGCGCGCCGCGCAGGTGGGTGAGGACGTGGAGCACGCGTTCATTTTGATCGCGGGAAACAACGCATACCAACGCTTGGATGAACTCCGCGCAACGGGAGCTCCGCTTGTGCTTTCCTTGGATTACCCTAAAGCTTATGACGTCAGCGACCCCTACACCAGTCGCCTCGTGGGGTTGGATGAGTTGAAGCATTGGGAACTGGCGCCTGCCAATGCGGCCCGAGTGCACGCTGCGGGCATCGAATTCGCATTGACGGCGGACGGCTTGGAAAGCCCAATGGGAATCCGAAGCGCCGTGTGGACAAGCATGCGTCACGGATTGCCTGAAGCGGCTGCCCTTGCCGCCTTGACCGAGATTCCCGCCAAATTGATTGGGGCATCCGATCGCATAGGCCGGATTGCAAAAGGCCTTGAGGCCAACGTTTTGATCACCGACGGACCGATTTTCCACCCTGACGCGCAGTTGCTCGAAAACTGGGTTCAAGGCGAGCAACACACGTATGTCAACTGGGATGAGGTGGACGTCCGCGGCATCTACAATTTGGCGGTGGCCGATCGCGTGTTGTCGTTGGAGGTCACCGGCGAATTGTCCAAGCTCAAAGCCAAGGTGGTCATCGACTCCACCGATTACAAAGTAGACTTCGCACCGGATGGGCGCTCAGTGAGTCTCGGAATGCAGCTTGATACGCTCGGCCTCGATGGATGGTGGCGCCTGTCGGGCAACGTTTGGATGGACAGCCGCATTTGGGAAGGCCGCGGGCAGCGTTCTGATGGGACGTGGGTCGAGTGGAGTGCCATTCGCCAGAGCGAGCCGGAGGAAGGGCTTTCTACGTACCAAGCCCAGCCCGACTCCGTGCAAGGTGAGGTCATATATCCGTTTGTGGCCTACGGCAACGTCGAACGGCCGGCTCAGCGTACGGTGTGGTTCGAAGGGGCGACGGTATGGACATGCGAAGCAACCGGCAAACTTGAGCAGGCAGATGTCGTCATTCATAACGGCAAAATTCTGGCGGCCGGGGAAGCGTTGGACGAGGCCTCGGTCTTCGGCTCCAATGTGCCCACCTACGAACGAATTGATGCACGCGGCAAGCACCTGACACCGGGCATTGTCGATGAACACACGCACATCGCCGCCACACGCGGTATCAACGAAGGTACGCAAGCCAGTAGCGCCGAGGTAACCATTCAATCCTCCGTGAACAGCGAGGATGTGAACATCTACCGCCAATTGGCCGGGGGTGTCACCACGGCGCAAATCTTACACGGGTCCGCTAACCCCATCGGCGGCCAAAGTGCCATTATCAAGTTCCGGTGGGGCGCCTCACCGCAAGAAATGCTCTTTGAGGAGGCCTCTCCGTTCATCAAGTTTGCGCTTGGCGAGAACGTGAAGCAAAGTAATTGGGGCAGCGACTACCGTTCACGATTCCCCCAAACACGCATGGGGGTGGAGCAGGTCTACTACGACCATTTCTACCGTGCGCGCGAGTACGACCAAGCCTGGAAGGACTACCGCCAAACCGTTCGCAATGCCAGCCGCAGGGCGCGCCGAAACAACATGTTGCCCGCGGCACCGCGCCGGGATTTGGAGCTGGAGACCCTCGCTCAAATCTTGAACGAAGAGCGGTTTGTAACCTGCCACAGCTACCGCCAAGATGAGATCAACATGTTGATGCATGTGGCCGATTCCATGGGCTTTACCATCAATACTTTCACCCACATCCTCGAGGGCTACAAAGTGGCCGATAAGATGGCCGAACACGGCGCAGGGGGCTCGAGTTTCAGCGATTGGTGGGCCTACAAATTCGAGGTCAAGGACGCCATCCCATACAATGGCGCGGTCTTGCATGGACAAGGCATCGTGACGGCCTTCAATTCAGACGACGCTGAGATGGCGCGCCGACTTAACCAAGAAGCGGCCAAGGCTGTGAAGTACGGCGGCGTCTCCGAGGAAGAAGCCCTGAAATTTGTGACTCTGAATCCGGCGAAACTGCTGCGCATCGATCACCGCGTGGGCTCCATCGCCGTTGGCAAAGACGCCGACATCGTGCTATGGGACGACCATCCACTGAGCATCTACGCCCGGGCGGAACAGACCTACGTGGACGGCACAAAGTTCTTCGACCTCGAAGAGGATGGAGCCAAACGAGAGTGGATGCGCGGCGAGCGCGCACGCCTTGTACAGGCGATGAAAGCGGCCGCAAAAGGCGGAGGGCGCACTCCGTCAGAACGTATGCATTTCCACTACCACTGTGACACCTTAACCGACGAGAACCGATGAATTACAAAGCACTATTGACCCTCGTTGTGGGCGTGGGCGTGGGAGTTGCGGCCGTTGCCCAACCCACGCCTGCGCCGGACCAGAAGGAGAGCATTTTGATTTTGGGCGGCACGGCGCATTTGGGTACTGGCGACGCCTTGGAAAATGCGGCCATCGGTTTTCGCGATGGAAAAATCGATTACGTCGGTTTCGCCCGCACCGTGGATCGCGCGCGCTACAACCGCGTCATTGAAGCCAACGGTCGTCACATTTACCCCGGCTTCATCGCCCCCAACTCCACCCTTGGATTGCAGGAAATCGGCGCCGTGCGCGCCACTCGGGACGATGCGGAAGTGGGCACGTTCAAACCGCACGTGCGCTCAATCATCGCTTTCAATACCGACAGCGAGGTCACACCAACCGTGCGGTCCAACGGCGTACTAATGGGGCAAATCACTCCGCGCGGCGGCGTCATCAGCGGCTCGAGTGCCTTTGTGCATTTCGACGGATGGAACTGGGAGGACGCTGCGTTGAAGGCCGTGGATGGCATCCACTTGAATTGGCCGGTGACCCACCACCGCCACTGGCAGGACGGCAAAATCGACATCCGCAAGCGGAAGACCTACGACCAAGAGCGCCACGAAATCCAGCGCTTCTTCTCCGAAGCCAAGGCGTATGCCGAGGCCGGTGAGCGGTTCAGTACCGCGGTGCGCGACCTCCGTCAAGAGGCGATGCGCGGACTGTTCGATGGCACCTTGCGTTTGTATGTACACGCCAACGACGTTCGCCAGATCACCGAAGCTGTGCACTTCAAGCGCGAGATGGGTATTGCTCACTTAGTGATTGTGGGCGGCACAGACACGCCCGCGGTGGCAGATTTGCTGCGCGATAACAACGTACCGGTCATGGTCAAGCGGGTGCATTCGTTGCCGCGTTTTGCCGAGGACGACGTCGACGCTCCGTTCCGGTTGGCGAAGGAGCTTGAGGACGAGGGCGTGCTGTTTTGCCTGCAAAATGCCGGCGGTATGGAGCACATGGGCGTGCGCAACCTGCCCTTCTATGCGGGCACAGCACATGCTTACGGTTTGACCTACGAACAGGCCGTTCAAAGCGTCACACTTAACGCCGCTAAGATCATCGGCGTGGACGCTTTTTGCGGCAGCCTCGAAACTGGAAAGGATGCCACCCTCTTCATTTCAGAAGGTGACGCCCTCGATATGCGGACCAATTATCTGACGGAAGCGTTCATCCAGGGCCGATCCATCGACTTGGACAACCGCCAACGGCAGCTGTACCGAAAGTACCAAACCAAGTACGGCGCTCCGATTCTGGACTGAGTCAATTCAGCCGAACGTAGAGTTCCTTGCTTAGAATCCGATCTTCTCACGGACCCGATCGAGGACGGGTTGGGCCACGGCTCGGGCGTGTTCGGCGCCTTTCGCCAATTCCGCGTCGAGGGCGCCTTTGTCACTCATCCAGCGGTTGAACTCTTCGCGCTCGCTCGCGAACCCATCAACCACAGCCTCCAGCAGGGACTTCTTGGCGTGGCCCCATCCGTAGCCACCTGCGCGGAGAGATTCCGCCATGTTCGCCGCGTCGCCTTCCGAGGCCACGAGCTTATACAGGTTGTAGACGACCGCTCCGTCGGGATCTTTGGGCTCCTCCAACGGCGTAGGGTCGGTGACAATTTCTTTGTTGATGCGCTTTTTCAATGCGCCAGCGTCGGCAAAAATATCGAGGGTGTTGCCCTTGGACTTGGACATCTTTTCGCCATCCAATCCGGGGATGAGCTGCGTTTCCTCGCGGATCAATTCCTTCGGTACCACGAAGGTCTCGCCCATCTTGTGGTTGAATCGGCTGGCCACGTCTCGGGTCATCTCCAAGTGCTGCAATTGGTCTTTGCCTACCGGCACAAAATCCGCATCGTAAAGCAAAATGTCCGCGGCCATCAACATGGGGTAGGAGAACAAGCCCCCGTTCACGTCCTCCAATCGATCCGCCTTGTCCTTGAAACTGTGGGCGAGCGTCAGGCGCTGGTATGGGAAAAAGCAATTCAGATACCACGCGAGTTCGGTCACTTCTGCAACATCGCTTTGGCGGTAAAAGACCGTGCGTTCCGTATCCAGCCCGAACGCGAGCCAGGCAGCGGCCACCGCGTAGGTGTTTTCCCGCAGCGTCGCTCCGTCCTTGACCTGCGTCAGGGAGTGCATATCGGCGATGAACAAGAACGACTCGTTTTCCGATTGGTGAGCGAGGTCAATGGCGGGCCTAATGGCGCCGAGCAGGTTGCCCAAATGGGGGGTGCCTGTGCTTTGAATGCCGGTGAGGATGCGTGCCATGCTCGGCAAATTTACAGCGGCAGCGGCTTCACCCGGAACGCGTCGGCATAAATGCTGTCGCCATCCGATTCAAAACCGACGGCGAAGAAGTACAGCCGTTCGGGCAAATCCTGCAACTGCACGTTGACGGCTGCCCGGGTCCAACCCCCTGCGTGCTCTCCGCACGCCGCCACCGGTACGTGCTCCAGCCAATTACGTGATCCGTCTGACCACTCGGCCTCGCACACCCACTCGAATTGAAGTGCTTCACGGCCGGCATGTGCGCTCCCGTGCCAGAACCAGCAGCTGGATTCCACGGACCGACCCAACCAGGTACTGTCCGGTTTCAGGGTGTCCGCGATAAGGTATCCGTTGAGGCGTTCTCGCGCAATGCACCCGCCTTCCAAGGCTTCGGTGTAAGGGCTGCGGTTGAGGCCGTTCCAATGCCAATCGCCGGGTTGCGGGTTATGGGCCGAGGGC
>CALGDB010000029.1 GCA_937884175.1 uncultured Flavobacteriales bacterium | reverse complement strand
TAGAGGATGTCTGCGTCGCGGATGGTGCATGCTACTACATTGTGGTTCTGGACGACTGGGGTGATGGATTCACCAACGGTGTGTGGGACCTCTCTTATAACGGAGCGGCTGTTGCAACAGGTGGAGGTAACTTCGGTACTTCTGAGACCTCCGATACCTTCTGCTTCGGACCTGGTTGTGATGATCCTGGAGCATCTAACTTCTCTCCAACAGCTACAAGTAATGACGGATCTTGCGAATACTTCGGATGCACCGATACAGCTGCGTGTAATTACAATGAAGCGGCAACAGCTGACGACGGTTCCTGTGCTTACGAAGGCTTGACAATTGCTATTACGCCCGATAACTGGCCTGGTGAGACGTCTTGGACTTTGACCAACGACTCTCTCGAAACGATTGCTTCAGGTGATGTTGCAGGTGCGTATCTCTGTTTGCCAGAAGCGTGCTACACATTTACGATCTTCGATTCATTTGGCGACGGTATCTGCTGTGGCTTCGGTCAAGGTAGCTACACAGTTACTGATGGTGCAGGTCAAACATTGGCTGCTGGCGGAGAATTCGGTGCCTCTGAAGCTACGGACTTCTGCTTGCCTGCAATAATTGGCTGCACAGACGAAATGGCGTGTAACTATGAGGGAGCCAATACAGATGACGGTTCTTGCGACTATTCATGCATTGGTTGCATGGATCAGACAGCCGCGAACTACGATCCAACAGCTACACAAGAGAACGAAGGTTCTTGTATCTACTGTGAAGCAGGTACATATGTTGCCATTGTTGAGATGTACGACTTAGGAGGTGACGGCTGGAATGGTGCTTCTTACTTCATGGATTCGTTCGATGGTGCGACTTCGGTGACCGGTACATGGGACGATGCTGACACGTACATTGCTGACGTGGCGATCGATTTCCACTGCATTCCTCTTGGTTGCTACCTCTTTACTACTGGCGGCGGTGCCGCAGATAATGAAATTGCAGTTGTTATTACTGACCAGTTTGGAACCGTATACGGTGACCAGGTTGCTTCTGGCTACTACGGGCCACTCCCTCCCCCAATTGGATTCCCAAGCGGTGGATGGTTTGTTGACTTCGGTCTGCTCGGCAACTGTGATTTCGAAGGTTGCACAGACCCAGACTGTTTCAACTGGAATATTTCAGCTACTGTCGACGACGGGTCTTGTATCTGTCCTCCGCCAAACAACGCAATCGATGATGCGGAAGCTGTCGCTTGTGGTATGGAAGTTTCAGGTTCTTTAGCGAATGCATCAGATGAGGAAGGCGTTTCCGGCGCATTTGCTGGAACAGTCGTCTCGACACCAGGTGTTTGGTACGAATTCAACGCTGATTCGGATTACCAAGTGTTTGCGAGCACATGTAACACTCCAACATCCATTTCTGGCTTCGCTGATCCTGTTGGAGACACAAAACTCCACGTTTTCGTCTACAATGACGAGGGCGAATTGGAACCAATCGTTGGCAATGATGATGCGTGTGGTTTGTACTCTTCAGTTGCCTTCTTGGCAGAAACTGGACAGAACTACTACATCTACGTTTCTAAGTTCTCTGCATTTGGCGCCGGTACGGAATTCTTGCTCGACATCACTTGCGAGGTTTGTGATGACTTCCCATCTAATGATTACTGTGCAGATGCAACTCCACAATTGGACGATGTAACCTTCACAGGATCAGTATGCTGTTCGAACCCTGCATTGATTCCTGCCTTTGGTGGCACCGTCTACGGTGTATGGTTCACATTCAACAGCACAGACTTGGCTACAGGCTTGGATTACGATACATTCTACTTTGACTTGACAAATGTTGATTCAGGTAACTTGTCGTTGACTATTTACCTAGATGGTGGTGATTGTGAAAGCATCGGTGCTTTTGTCGGTTGCTTGTTTACGGGCACATGTGCCGGTTCGATTGAATCGTTCATTGACCTCGTACCAAACACAGATTACTACTTCTTCGTGGGTACGACTGATCCTGCTGAATGCGGAACGTTCGAATTCACTACAACGGGTATCTTCCTTGGCTGTACAGATCCAGCTGCGGATAACTACTTAGACTATGCGAACCAAGACGACGGTTCATGTGAGTACTCAGTCGTTCCTGACAACGATTTGTGTGAAAACGCATTCGATCTTCCATGTAATGCAGGTTACCAGGAAGGTTCAATGGGTGGAGCAACGGGTACTGGCTCTCCTGTGGACTTGGGTAACCCTTGCGAAGCAGGCGAAACATCAGCTTACGTATACGCTGGTGGTGGAAGCTGGGACGGTGAAGTGTCTTGGAACATCACGGATGCTGCGGGTAACATTTACAGCGGCGTAGCCGGTGAAACGTGGATTTGTGGCATGGCCGCAGGTGAATTCACTTTCGATGGCTTAGATTCCTTCGGCGATGGATGGAATGGTGCAGTAGCTAATGTGTTCTTCGAGAATAACCAAGTTATTGATAGCTTCACCTTCACAACTGGTAGCTCTGCTTCAACGACAGCTGTTGCTGAAGCCGATGGTACAGACGACCTCTCACCAGCAGGCGTGTGGTGGACGTTCGCGGGTACAGGTGAATACCACACGTTGAACACGTGCGGTTCTATTATCGATACGCGTGTGTGGGTGTACTCATCTCCATCTGCGTCTTGCGGAGTGTACGACCTCATCAACGACGTCAACGGCAACCCTGCCGATGTCGCTGCTTCATTCGAGGGCTGTGGATTCTTCGATCAAGACGACGCTTACGTCGAATTCATCTCTGATCCATCGTTGTTCTACTTCGTATATGTCGGGTGGGACCCATCGGCGTTCAACGGCAACGGTACGTACCAGGTTGAGTTGACTTGCGACCCTGTGGTCGAAGGTTGTACTATCACTGCGGCTTGTAACTATAATCCTGACGTTAACGTTGAAACAAATGAAATGTGTGATTACGTTTCGTGTGCATGCGACGATAACCCAGGTGGTACAACTCTGTTGGTGAACATGTACGACTCGTTCGGTGACGGATGGACAGGAAGCAACTCTGGTTCTCCCGGTGGATACGAAATCTTCGATGCTGATGGCAACTCAGTTGCTGCGAACTACATCGACAACGCCTTCTACCAAGTGGATGAAGACAACTTCACTGGTCCGGAATACGGATTGGATGTATTGTGTGTCGACCCAGGTTGTTACACTTATGCGTTCACAGGGGCCTTCATTTGGTTCGGTGAGCAGACATGGAGCTTGACAGATGGAGAAGGAAACCCAATCCTCGAAGGAGGTGCGAGCGGTTCTTTGGCTGTTGATATCTACCCCTTCTCTGCAGGTCCAGACGTCTTGTGTGGCTGCACGGATGACTTCGCTTGTAACTACGATCCGGATGCCACTACAGAAAACGGAACGTGTGAGTACGAAACATGTGCTGGATGTATGGATCCAGAGGCTTGTGACTACGACGAGACTGCGACCATCGATGACGGCTCTTGCTGCTACGGCACTTGTGTTACCATCACGATGGAAGACAGCTTCGGTGACGGCTGGACAGGCTGCGACATTGTAATCACGGATCTCGATGGAAACGTCGTCATCAACACGTCCTTGACTTTGGATAATAGCGACGGCTCGTTCTTGGAGGAGGTATACTGCATGGATGCAGGATGTTACATTCTGACAACAGGCGACGATACCTTCAACTCGGAACCTTCATGGACGATTTCAGGTATCTTCGGCGGTGTAGTCTCTGGTGGTGAGCTCTACGGTCCTGAGTACATTAGTGTCGGTGGCAACAACTGTATCGAGGGTTGTGACGTTGCATGTGCATGTAACTACGATCCAGCTGCGAACATTCTCGTCATCGAGGAGTGTAACTTCGACGATTGTGCAGGATGTACGTATCCTGACGCAAGCAACTACGATTCAACTGCAAGCGTGGACGACGGAACATGTGAGTTTGACTTGTCGAACCCATGTCCAGCGGACATCAACGAAGATGGTTCTGTAACGACTGCTGACCTCCTGGTATTCTTGGGAGCGTTTGGTACGGTTTGCGAATAATTGCTTAATATCGAATAGTGAAAGGGCTCGGCTTCGGTCGGGCCCTTTTTTGTTCATGTCTCTTGCCTGTCGTATCTTAAAATGAGATGGACTACAATAGCGGATACAGCCGAAAGTTGCATGCAAGGTGTTTTCTGATGGTGTGTGCAGTTATCATACATGGCGTTGGATTCGCGCAGCTTGTGGTCGATACCATTGGCTCCAATTTGGTTTCCGATCACACCGGGGGGTATTTGGGTACAGGAGTGAGCTTTGCTGATTTTAATGGCGACGGTATTGACGATTTGAGTTTTGGCCACCACAGCGGGGACTTGAAGTTCTACATCGGTGAGAACAATGGTTTCGTCCCTATTGACCTGAACTTGGAGACGCCGAATGCAGAATCAAAAGGCCTGCTCTGGGCCGATATTGACAATGATGGCGACCAGGATCTATTTACTACGTTCCGTATGGCTCCAAATAAACTATGGATCAACCAAGGTGATATGGTCATGGTCGACGTTAGTGCGACGTGTGGTATCGCACAAGACAATCGCCGGAGTTTTGGCCCGGCCTTCGGGGACTTTGACAGGGATGGGCTCTTGGACCTGTTTGTATCTACATACGGGTATCCAGTGGATATGCCGCAAGGCAACGAATTGTACCGGAATTTGGGTGATGGCCAATTTGAAGACGTTACGGAAGCCATGGGGATGGGCGGAATGAACTTGCAGAGTTTTCAGGCATCATGGATAGATGCAGACCGCGACGGCTGGTTGGACCTGCATGTGGTGCGCGATCGACTTATTTACCCGAACCTGTTCTACCATAACAAAGGATTAGAAACGGGGGAAGCAACATTCGTGGAAGAGGCCGCATTGCGGGGGGTGGACGTTGCGATCAATTGTATGTCCACGAGCCCGCATGATTTTGATCGCGATGGCGACTTAGATTTGTTCGTAGCCGGGGGGTTGGAGGGCAACGAACTCCTCGAAAACACTGGCGATGGATTTTACACCAACGTGACGACTGAGCTGGTAGCCATGTATGAGGTGTGCTGGTCGGGTCAATGGTTGGATATCAATGCAGATGGCTGGGAAGAACTGCACGTAGCGACAGGCCTAGCGGATTATGTCGATTACCCAGCGGTGTTGATGAATAACCCCAATGAACCGGACGAGTTGTTTCTAAATGCAGGAGGAAATTTTATGCCGCCGGGTACCTTGTTCCAAGCGGAAAGTACCCTTACATATGCAACGGCCACGGGGGACTATAACGGCGATGGTTTCATTGATTTTGTGTCCCATAAGATTGGTACGTCACCAGAAATCCGCCAGAGCATCCCCAATGGCAACAACGCCATGCTCATCCTGCTGCACGGCACGGAAAGTAATGCTGACGCGGTAGGTTCGAAGATTGAATTGTGGGCCGGATCTGATTACTGGTACCGGGAGACTTATTGTGGAGAAGGCTATCTGGCCCAAAACAGCCGCTGGGAACACTTCGGCTTGGCGAATCACACAACCGTTGATTCCAT
>CALGDB010000028.1 GCA_937884175.1 uncultured Flavobacteriales bacterium | reverse complement strand
GATGCCCCTGCGGGATTGACCCGCATCATGGGGTACCATTTGTACACTTCCGATTGGCAGCGGTTATCCTTCCTGTACTTCGACCAGAAAAATTCTCTCGACCCTACCGCCTCGGTGGTGACGGCAGGAGCGAGTTGGACCGGGAAAGCGAAAAACGAGGCGGTGTCGTGGGTGGTGGAGGCCTATGCACAAGAACAGCGCAATGGCCAACCGACATCGTTCATGGGTGTGGCCGAGCTGCACGGCGCTTTCGGCAACTTGGGAAAGGCGCTTGTCGCACTGGACTGGCTCGAAGGCGACGCACGGGGACGAGCATTCCACCCCTTCCTCGGTACCAACCACCGCCACTACGGTTGGATGGATCATTTTTACGTCGGACTGCCCGCCAACGGCATGACCGACGCACGCGTTCACTGGACGAAGCCTTTTGGTAAAGCGGCTTGGAAGGCACATTGGGACGTTCGGTACCATCGGTTCTACAGCCCCTCGTTTGACAATTTGTACGCCAATGAAGTGGATGCCGTGGTGGTATTCAAACCGACAGATTTTGTCCAAGCCTCGTTTGGCTGGTCGGTCATGCGTGCAACCGAAGCCATGTACGCGTCACAGAATAGATCGACCTTGGCGAATGCATGGCAGCAGTGGGGGTGGATTGCTTTGAATTTTTCACCCTCCTTTTTGCTGTGATGGGTTTGGTCACCTTCCATCGGAATTGCTTTCAGGTTGGAAACTTTCACAATTTTGAAGGTCGATCCCTAAGTTCTATCTATTAATTTCACGTTGTGATTTTCACGTCGACATACCGTTCGTTTTGGTCATGTGCCCTCGGAATTCTATCCATTGTGTGTTGGGTGGCAATGCCCTGTGCGGTGGCATTCAATAGCGGCGAGGAAGAAGTGGTGTGGCTGATGGCCGATGCGGACGATGAACACAGCGAGAAAAACAAACAAGGCGAAGAAGAGGCAGCAGATGACGAGGTGAAAAAATGGTCGGAATGGTCCGATTGGAACCCCAAAGTCATGTCTTTGACCGTCCTCAGCCGCTCGGTTGCGACGAACAGGCAATGGAGTGCTCCTTACCGAAGGGGCGTATTTGAGCCTCCAGAATCGATGGTGTAATGCGTTGTGCAGTCCGGTAGACTGCTTTGTCATTCGTTCATCATTTATTTCTCAAACATCATGTTTAAGCACATTGGAAAGGATGCTCCAGCATCCTTGGTCGTTTTTTTGGTCGCATTGCCGCTCTGCCTGGGCATTGCATTGGCCTCGGGCGCGGAGCCCATCGCCGGCTTGATTGCTGGTATCATTGGCGGACTCATAGTTGCGCCTATTTCAGGAAGCCATGTTGGCGTATCCGGTCCGGCCGCAGGACTTGCGGTGATTGTTTATGACGGCATTCAAGAAGTGGGATTCGAAGCCTTTTTGCTTGCCGTAGTCATCGGTGGCTTGGCGCAATTGGTTTTGGGCATCGTACGTGCGGGTGTTGTCGGCAAGTACTTTCCCTCCAGCGTTATTTCAGGGATGCTCGCTGCCATCGGTATTATCATTTTCATCAAACAAATCCCACACGGACTCGGGTATGCAGGCGCAGAAGGGACGACGAAGGCCGACAAGGTCTTTGACGTGCTCTTGCTTCTCGGCGACAACATCAGCTATGCCTCGGCGACGGCGACGGTAGTCACGTTCGTGTGCCTAGCCATCTTGCTCATGTGGGAAACGTCCTTCATGAAGGCCCAGAAGTTCACGAAGGTGCTGTCTGGTTCATTGACAGCAGTCCTTGCTGGGATCGCTGTGCACCTTATCACCCGGAGTGGAAACGGAGCCCTGACGACGAAGCAATTGGTCGATGTGCCAACAAGCCACGCAGCCAACGGCATTGATCCGTCGGCGTGGGGTTCATTGTTGACGTTCCCTGATTTCTCTGTTATCGGTAATAGCGCAATTTGGATTTTGGCGGCGACCATCGCTGTGGTTGCGAGTTTGGAAACGTTGCTGTGCGTCGAGGCGACGGATAAATTGGACCCCGAGCAGCGCATCACGCCAACCAACCGTGAGCTCCTGGCGCAAGGGGTTGGAAACACCGTGAGTGGTTTGATTGGTGGATTGCCAATCACCCAAGTGATTGTTCGTTCATCGGCCAACATCCAGACGGGAAACGCGACCAAACTCAGTGCAATCTTGCACGGTGCATGGTTGCTCCTGTTTTTCTTGTTGGCGCCTACGTTGCTCAAGTATATCCCGCTTGGCAGCCTCGCTGCGGTGTTGTTCGTGGTCGGTTACAAATTGGCGAAGCCGGCGACATTCAAGCGCATGTATGCGAGCGGGATGAAGCACTTCATTCCTTTCGTCGTGACCATTTTGGCCATCGTCTTCATTGACCTTCTCAAAGGCCTCGGCATCGGTCTGGTAGTTGCCTTGATTTGCGGTCGTTTGATGGCTGACAAAGGCGAATAAACCTTAGAACACACCTGATTGGAAAGAGGACGGGGGCTCGTGAAGCCGCTGTCCCCTTTTTGGTTTCGGGGAATCACGCAGTAGTAGTCATGAAAATTGCGTTGATTCGTACTTTCATAGCACCAACCTTTTGCCCGTGTTTTCGAATGACTCTTTGCGCATTGATGCGCTGCCTTCCTTGATTGAAACGGAATTTGAAGGGCTTCCGCAGCGCTACCGTTCACTGCGCGCGGCGGTTTATGCCGGGGTTATGCTAGTCGTTTTTGCTGGCATCGGCGTCCTGATGTGGTTCGAATGGACAGCGGTAAACACCCTGCGGTGGGGGGTGTGGTTGGCCCTTGGGATCGCCATAGCGCTCGGCCTGGTATGGGCCATAGAAGAGGTAAAAGGCTTTCCGCTTCGGGGTGTGCTGGTTCGCGAGCACGACTTGAGCTACCGATCGGGATATTTCAAGAGCGAGACAGTGACGGTGCCATTCAACCGGATTCAGCACAGTGAGGTTGTCCAAGGCCCAGTAGCGCGTGCATTCGACGTATGCACTTTGAAGTTATATACCGCTGGGAACTCCGGTGCTAATTTGCGCGTACCGGGCATGGATGTAGAACGGGCCAAACGCCTCAGACAAAAATTGGATGAACGAGTCCGCCGATCCTAATTCAGCCGAAGCGCGCCAGTTACAGGCGGCATATCCACTGGCTCGGAGGCAACATCCAATGGCTGTTTTTCAGTACCTCCTCAAGTACACGTGGATCTTCATTCGGGGGTTCTGGCCGATTATCGCCGGAGCGGCTGTTTCGGATAACATCCGTGCCTATTGGGAATGGATCGGCCTTGGGGTGTTGATTATCGCCGGTCTGAGTGCTGTGTTTCAGTACTGGAAATTCACCTTCCAAGTCACAGATGATGCCTTGGTCATTCGCCGTGGGCTATTGGAGCGAGAACGTATTACGATTGCTTTCGAACGCATCCAGATGGTCAATCTGGAACAATCGATTTGGCAGCGGGTGTTTGGGGTCATGAGCCTGAAAGTAGACACGGCTGGGTCGAGCGGTGCAGAAGTTGAGCTTGCAGCCCTGAAGGTTCAGGATGCGAAAGCCTTGAAGGCGGTGTTATCCTCTGAAGTGAACGAGTATTCTGCAGAGACGTCTGTAAAGGCAGATGAACGGGACGGCGAGCAGTTGATTGCCTTGTCCTGGGGTCGGTTGTTCAAAGTCGGCCTTACGCAGAATCATTTGCGCAATGCGATGATTACTTTTGGTTCGATTGTCGCCTTGGCAGAACCATTGGAAGGCGTGCTTTCGGATTGGCTCTCGGATGTGCCTATGTACACGTGGTTTTTGCTGAAGTTTTTATGGGTGCTTCTGATCCCGATTTTTACCATTGGGGTCCTTGTCGTGGGCATGCTGGTCTCACTCATAGGTGCGGTGCTGAGGTACTACGAATTGCAAGTGCGAGCGCAGGCTGAGGGGCTGGAATTATCAGGTGGATTGCTGAAAAAATTTGAGTTCAAAATCCCCCTGCATAAGGTGCAAATGCTGGAAGGCGGCAGCAGTTTGCTGCAACGCCTGGTAGGTTTTGAAACGTTCAAGATCCACCAAGCACGGGCTCAATCGGACCCGTCGCAAGGGGGGGTCAACATGGCCATCCCCGGATTGGAGTCCGATCACGCTGAGCGGCTCAATGCGATGTTGTTCCCTCCCTTTTATGGGGGTAAAACTGAAGTTCGACCCCACCGGTTGATGCTTATTCGCATGCTTTTGATTCGTGCGGCTGTCGTATCACCGGTATTGATTTGGGGCGAGGTATGGATGCAAGTCTGCGCTTTGGGCTGGGCCGCCTGGTTGGCAGTGGCGGCAGTTTATCAATTTCGCTGTGTCCTCCTCATCGTTTCGAATGAGCAACTCCGCATGTGCACGGGATGGCTTCGCAAAAGGCACATTCGAACCGAGTTGCGAAAGGCTCAGCGCGTTGTCCTCACTGAAAGTTGGTTGATGCGTCGCCGGTCACTCGCTCATGCTCGTATTTACACGGCTGCAGGTCCAGTGGTCGTTCGATTCATTCCAAAAGAGACGGCTACTCAGCTCCGTGACTTGGTACTTTATCAAGCAGAATCGACGAATCTACCGTGGATGTGATTAGGGCTGCAACGGCGCTTCCGTGGCCTCGATGATGGCGTCTTGCGCGTTGGCACTTCTTAACAAATTTGTGGCAAATGCCAGCCCAAACATTCGTGCAGGATTCAGATTCATGCTTGGCGGTTTGCCCGACGATAGGCTGAATTTTATGTGCCAATCAAGTATTTACTCGTTCCCCGTGTTGTGAGTGATCCAAACCGCGCTGCTCTTGATCGGTTCGTACCCGCATCGGAATGATTTGATTTACCAAAAAATAGATTGCATAACTGAGGGCGAAGACACCAACGACAACCCCGACCAACGCGATGAGGTGACGAATGAAAATGGTTGCATCCCCGTGAATCAAACCTACTTCTTCAGCAAAAACTCCGGTGAGCAACATGCCCACCAAGCCACCAATACCGTGGCTGGCGAAAACGTCTAGCGTGTCGTCAATGGCAAAGCGCGACTGGAACCGGATGGTCCAGTTGCTGATCAGTGAGGATATGAAGCCGATGAAAATGCTGTGGGAAATGGACACAAAACCTGCGGCCGGAGTGATGGCGACAAGGCCAACAATGGCACCGATGCACGCACCAAGAGCAGACATTTTTCGGTTCTGGAACCGATCGTAGAACACCCACGTGATCATCGCCGTAGCGCTTGCGAGGTTGGTGTTGGCAAAGGCTTTCACAGCATCGGCATTGGCCCCAAGTGCAGAACCTGCGTTGAATCCGAACCACCCAAACCAGAGCAGCCCCGTGCCGAGGATGACGAACGGAATGTTGGCCGGTTGGTCGTCCACCTCGTTGCGTTTGCCTAAGAACAAGGCACCTGCCAATGCGGTGAATCCAGCGGACATGTGCACCACCGTACCGCCGGCAAAATCCAAAACACCCCAGTTGCGAAGCAGTCCGTCTGGGTGCCAGGTCATGTGCGCCAATGGCGGGTAGATGACCAAGCTGAAGAGCACCATGAACAAGATGTAGGCGCGGAATCGTATTCGGCCAGCGAAACTCCCGGTAATCAAAGCGGGCGTGATGATGGCAAACTTCAGCTGGAAGAGCGCAAAAAGCAGGAAGGGGATGGTCTCCGAAAAATCTCCGTTGGGGACAAGGCCGACATTGCGGAAGGCGAGGTAAGTCCGAGGATCGCCGATGATTCCACCAATAGAATCCCCAAAGCACAGGCTAAAACCGAGAGCTACCCAAACAACGCTGATCACCCCAAGTGCGACAAAGCTCTGAAGCATGGTGGAGATGACGTTCTTTTTGTTCACCATGCCTCCATAAAAGAAGGCGAGACCGGGTGTCATCAGCAGGACGAATGCGCTGGCGACCACCATCCAGGCGATGTCACCTGAATCGTACGAAGCGGTCTGGGATTGAATTGTATTGTAATCAACACCAACGACAAGGGTGGCTGCAACCAATGCGGAAAGCAGCAGAAAATTCCATTTTCTGTTCATTTTGAATGAAAAAACCGATAAAAAGTGCGGGAAATTGCCGTGCACGAAAAGTACGTCACTGCTTCGACTTGGGAAAGTTTAACCCCAAGACATTTCGCGAAGGAACAGACTTACGTCAATAATTGCTTCTACAGGGGTATGAGTAGCAACAACTCTGATTAAAATCCTGATTGAATGGTTGTAAGTGTTGAATGAAACGTTTTTCACTCCATCTGCGTAAGCCTATTCGTATGGATGAACGAAAAACTTCTACTGCACTTGCAAGCATTCTGCTGCACCTCGCATTTTGCTGCTGGGCTTTGCTGTGCGTAGGAACTGCGGTGGCCCAGGATTGTCTGGAGCCGTGCGATTGTCATCCGCTGTACGCTGGTTTTGGTGTAGAATTGGTTGAAGAAGCCACATGTGCACCATTCGTAACGTCGTTGGCCCACACGATCGAGCCCATTTCTACAGCCGGATATTCATTTTTGTGGCACGTCAGTGGAGGTGATTACACCTGGACAGGCGGCGCTTCTGCAACCGATGAATTCCCGTCCATCGAATTTTTAGAATCCGGTGTGTACGAGGTCGAACTGACGGTCGTGGATATTTCCGGTGAAGGATGCACAGGAACCTCTGGCGCGGCCTTGGTGGCGGTGGCCAGTGAGCCGGAAGTGACCATTTCGGATGTTCCCGAATTGTGTGCGGGTGTAGAAGGAACGATTCAGGTTCTCGTGAATCCGGGTAATACTGCACTCACATCCTTTGCATGGGGCGTAGAATCAGCGTGGGATACGCTGGCTTTTCCTGCACCCCTCATTCAGGCATTTGGTACATCTGGTTCAAATGAAGTAGTAGCATGGGCATCGAATGCATGCGGGAGTCATGCCGATACAGTGGAGGTGACCGTTTACCCGACGCCGGCTTTATCGGTGAGTTCCTCGCATTCGTGGTACTGTATGGGTTCATATGTGGACTTCGTTGCCGAAGGCGATGGCGAGTTCACGTGGAGTTCAAACTCTGAATTGCTTCAAGGTGGCCAAACCGGTGATTTGTCCGCACGTTATACCGTCGGATCGCAGGTACTCGGTTCGGTGTATACGACCGTTGATCACGGAGCCGTGCAGTGTGCCACCAGCGTTGGGTTCAATGCATATGGATTTTTTGTTCCTTCGATTTCCATTTCGGCTGACGATGTGGCGTGTGCAGGTGAGGCCGTTGACCTCGAGGCCAACATCACTTCGTACGGCTGGGATACTTCCGTGGAGTGGATTGTCGATGAGATTCCGGCCGATACAGTTTGGACTCCAATGTCTTCGACCACGACCTCAACAGGATTTGTTTGGGAAGGTGAGCCAGTTGCCGGTTCCCACACGGTCGAAGCGGCATTGGTGTTTGATCCCTACCCGGCGTGGCTTCCTGATTACGGGTGTGCTGATACCGTGGCCCACGAGATTGAGGTTGTTCCGTTGCCGGTCGTTCAAACTCCGTCGTCTTGGGCGGGTTGCGATCAACTGATTGCCGAAGAATTCCCCATAGCATCACCAGAAGGTGGCTGGTGGACTACCCTGGAAGATTACGTTTTAAACGAATGGGTGCCGGGTGCGTTCGGACTGGGCGCGCACGAGGTGGTGTACACGTACGAAGATGCCTATGGGTGCCAATCATCCGATTCGTTGACGCTCGAAGTGGCAGCCCCGGTTCAGGCTACAGCGGGCTTGGACACCGTTTTATGTGAGAGCACAGAATTGATGGTGCTGGGTTCGGCGCAAGAAGGTGGATCATGGTCCGGACCCGGCATCGCCGATGCCAACACCGGCATGATTGACCTCGCGGAATTGCTCCCCGGTCACCACGACTTGGTTTATCATTTTGGTGAAGGCTCGTGTGCCACAACGGATACGATGGTGTGGGAAGTCCTCGAAAACCCCACCGTTTTTCTTTCAACCGAAGGCAGCCTCGCCTGTGACGGCGATACCGTTTGGCTCGAGGCGTTTGCGGGTGGAGGAACGATTGATGAAACGGGTGAATACCAGTTCGACTGGTCCAGTGATGTCAATTTTGGCACCTCGGGTGATCCTTTCGTCATGGCCAATGCAAGTGCGTCGATGATCGCGGTTGACTTGATGGTGACCGATGATGCGGGATGCCAAGACGATGTCGTTGCCTTTGTTACCCCAATTACTCTTCCCGATGCTACAGCCCCGGCCTTGGACGCCACTTGCAACCAAGATTATGCTGTTTCTCTTCCCACGACGGAAGGCGTGATGGGCGGCTGGAGCGGACCGGGAGTCAACGAAACGGCTAACACCTTCAACCCCGCTGAAGTCGGGGAAGGCGAAGTCGATTTGGTATACACCGTGATAGGCGCCATGGGCTGTGTGAATACCGATACAGTCGTGATGAGTGTTTCCACACCTCCCGTCGTTTCTGCCGGGCCATCGGTATCGGTTTGTGCAAATGCCGCCCCCATTGAATTGGCGGGATCTGAACCCGCCGGTGGCGCATGGGACGGATCTGTCGAACTGAATGCAGATCAAACCGTGTTCGACCCCGCGGCGACGGGCGTTGGAACGCACGTGTTGGTTTACACGGTGGGCACAGCCTCCTGCGCCGTGAGCGATAGCATGGCCGTCGAGGTCACGGCTTTGCCGGAGCTGACTGCGTTGAACAATGCAGTTGTCTGCGCCGGTGACACGGCATTTGGCGAGGTCGCCATCGAAGGAGCAACGGATTTGGCATTGTACACCTTTGTTTGGGAAGCGCCTGCTGCTGCAGAAGGCGATTCTCCTTGGAAAGCGAGTACAGGGCCATTGCTGGTTCCCGGAGCCGTTATGGCATTCGTTGCCGTTACCGATTCCTTGGGATGTGAATCATTGGCAACCTTGCAATGGGAAGTTCAGGCACTTCCTGAAATTTCTGTGCAGTCGGAATGGTCGGTGTGCGCCAATGAAGGGACTGTGGAATTTCCCGTGGCTGCTCCGGACAACGGAGTTTGGGCCGGTACTGGCGTGGAATCGGGGTTGTTCAATGCTTCGGCGGTAGCTGAAGGAACGCACACGTTGACGTATGCCGTAATCGATGAGACGGGCTGTACCAATGAAGCGGAATTGCCGACTGAAGTGGTTGCGCCCATTGAGTTTGATTTGGGTCCTAAAGTGCACGCCTGCGAGAATCAAGGGCTGGTCATTCTCCCGACCCCAGCGGAGCTGGCAGGCTTCTGGGAAGGCCTGGGTTTGAGTGCTGAAACTGCGGATGCGGTGGACTTGAGCCTCGTTCAGACTGGCACCCATACCTATGCCTTTGTTCACGCTGGTGAGGTGTGCACGGTTTCATCAGATCTGGAATTGGAGGTTCACGCCAAGCCCGAACTCGCTGTGGTTTCCGATGATGAAGTTTGCCCCGATTCGGTGTTGGTCATGGAAGTTGATGTGCAGGCCGCTGCATTTCCATTGGCCGTGGAATGGTCGATTGACGAAATCACTGTTCCCGGAGACACGACTGTACTGAGCGTGCTGTGGCCGACCGACGGCACGCACGCCGTAGCCGTAAGTGCTACCGACGATTGGGGGTGCAGCAACAGCACGGACTGGGAGGTAGTGGTGCTTGAAGTATCCTCGGTAGATGCCGTGGATTCGCTGGTTATCTGCAACCAGGCCATCCCGGTTGATCTTTCCGATTACGCTGTGGCTTCTGAAGTTGGCACGACAATTTTTACCGGGGTGGGCACCGCTGTGCTGGTGATTGACTCATTGGACTTCCTTCACCCAGAAACGCTCGAACCCGGGGATTATGGTGTGCAGTGCACGTTTGTTCCGGAGGCCGGATGTGCCGCCCGTGATACCATCGACTTGATTGTGGGTGCCGCTTACCAGGTGCTCGCTGGTCCAGACACAGCAGCATGTGCATCCAACGTACAGCTTGAGCTCGCTGCTGAGAACGGTTCAGTGGCGGTAACCTGGTCGGCCGTTGACGCACCCGCATCTGCTGTTTTGGACGCGTCAACTGGTTTGATTGATGTTCAGGCATTGGGCCTAGGCGCGCACAGTTTGGCTGTCGAGGCCGGTCTTGGCTCTTGCGCCACCCAGGACACGTTGATTCTGGAAGTTGTGCCGGTGCCTGAATTGGATTTTTCAATGACCGCTTCACACGCTTGCTTGGCTTCAGAACTGCTGTTGACGGTTGACGCACTCAACGCGGATGCGGTGGAGTGGAATTGGGCGAATCAATCGGTTTCATCCGATTCGATGTTGTTCGAACCGGCTGAGGCCGGAACGGTGGAATTCGAGGTTTTCGCCTACGATGCTGAATCGGGATGTGGTTCCAGCGCGCCGTGGCCGGTTATGGTATACGCAGCCCCTGAATTTGATGTGTTCTCGGATGTCGATGCGGGATGCAGCCCCGTGCAGGTGGTGTTCTCGGCCGAGGGCATCGCCGGTTCATCGGACTGGAATTGGGTCTTGGATGGCGCGGAAGCGGGCGCCGAAGCGACCTTGGAAGTTGCTTTCGAAACCGTGGATACATTGCATACCTCGGTTGTAGGGGTGACCTTGGTGGATGATAACGGTTGCGCAGGATTTGCGAGCAAAGAAATTGAAGTGTGGCCTCAGCCCAATGCTTCAATTTCCCTTGCAGATGAAGCGGTATGCGGATTCCCAGCCGATGTCGAGGTTTCAGCTGTAGCGAATGTAACGGACGAAGTCCAATGGAACGTCAATGGCGAATGGATGGCGACAGGAGATACGGCTTCGATTCTGCTCCTTAGCTTGGGCTGGCATACGGTTGAGGCGGTGTTGACGAACGCATGGGGATGCTCCCAGGTGGCGGTGGACTCCATCGAGGCTTTGCCGCTTCCCTCCGCTGCCTTGAGTGCGGAACCCATGATGGGATGTGGACCGCTTGAAGTGCAGTTGAATGCGGCTTATGGCGAAGTTGAATCAACCCTCAGTCTCTGGCAGTCGGGTGTGGAGTCGCCATTGCCCGTCCTCGATTCCGTCTTGGTGTTGAACCAACCGGGTGCGTATCAATTGACGCTTCACGTCGTGGATGAACGCGGATGCGAAAATTCCGTCGAACTGACGGATAGCATCTCCGTATTCCCGAGTCCCTATGTTGACTTCGAAGCCAACCCATACGCAGGAACATTCGAGAATCCTGATCCGCTGAACAGCTCATGGACTTTCGGAAACCTATCCGACGCAGGAGAAGCACTGTGGGACTTTGGCGACGGCACACTCTCAACCACTTGGGACGGCACCCACACTTACGATCAACCGGGGACCTATGCCGTCCATGTCCTGGTGGTCAATGCCTTCGGTTGCGAGGGCGAGGCCATGACGGAGGTTGAAGTTGAAGAGAACCTCCAGGTCTTTGTTCCCAATGCATTCACTCCGCCCACCAACGGCTATTCAGATGGTGTCAACGACGGATGGCGCCCTGAAATTTCAGCCCCTGAATTGGTGGACAGCTACTGGCTTCGGGTGTTCAATCGTTATGGTCAACTCATTTGGGAATCCCACGATCCGGAGGAATACTGGATTGGCCAAGCGGGACAGGAAAGCACGCATTTCGGTATTAACGACGCCTACACTTGGGTCTTGCGTGTGGAATCCCGTGCGCAACGTCCTGCGCAGCAGGAGTGGCGCGGCCACGTGACCCTTATTCGATAACGACGAACCGTACGCTGCGGCGACCGTCGATGCGGGCTACGTAGGTGCCTACAGGCCAGCCGGCTACATCTAGGACGCCCCGTTCGAAGCGAAGGTCCGCAACCGTTGCGCCGTATGCATTCCATACCTCTATTTGCCGTGCATCATCCCACGTGATGTGCTTTCGTGTTGGATTTGGATAGCCCTTTGCACTTATGAATGGAGGTGCTTCAATTGTCAGTGCAGCATCTCGAATATGGATGTTCTCCACGGATTCGAGGGTTTCATCAACCATGCTCCAAAATTCACATGGAAGCGTTCCGTCCCAACCGGGATCGGGATCGATCAATACAGTGAAGCGTTCTCCTGGATAAACTTCCAATGCATTCGGCTCGAAAGGGGTTGGAAGAGGGCGGCCGTCGCTCATGTAACACGTAGCATTCAATTCCGGTGGGAATTGGCACACCACGAGGCTATAGGCCGTGGATCCCAAGCGAAGTGCGAGCGGCTGGCCCGGCTCAAAGTGTACGATGCGCTCAGTGGCTTCTAGTTGACTGCCAGATTCTCCGTTGACCATGAACACATCTGGACGGATGTCATGGAAAGGGTAGGAGCCCACCGGATCCAAATTGGTGGCGACTTCTAAGTCACTGAACAGCAAGGGAACATCCTCAGCGTAGGTAGGTCCGCTTTCGTACAAGGTGAAGTCCGGACGGGTAACCAAGACCATGCCATACATGCCCATGGTCAGGTGCAAGGTCGTTGTGACGTGGCAATGGTATAGGAATGTACCGGGGTAATTGGCGTCGAAGGAATACGTGGCATCGTCCCCCGTCGTCACCAAAAAGCTCGTTCCGGGGACGCCGTCATTCGCTTGGTCGACATCAAGCCCGTGCAAGTGGATGGTGTGGCTCTCAGGACTTGGGTTTGTGAAATTCAACTGCACCGACTCGCCCTCAGAATAGGTAAGCAACGGGGCGGGAAGGGTGATGAACCCGTCGGCTACCCAGCCGTATCCCCATATCGGCACCGGTGTGCCATCCGGGAGAAACGTATACCCCTCCATCCCAGAAAACAGTTGCGGAGGCTGCTGTTGGGCGTTAAGGGAGGTCGCAAGCCACGCCGTGCTGATGAGCACCACTGTGCGAAGAATGTGCTTGATGGTGCTCATGGGTCCACGATGATTTGCGTGATCATGCCACCCGGGTAAAAGCCTGCGTTGGTCACTGCGATGAGGTTGTGGTCGTGCACCGGATAGATGCCGGCTTGATTGGCAACCAGTTGCACCGTCATGCCTTCTCCTTTTTTCACGGGAACGGTGTCCTTAGACCAGCCAATTCGGGTGGGTTGTAGGTTGCTCGTAAGCACCTCCACATGGAAACCATGGAAGTGCAATATGTGGTCCATTTGTCCGTGGTTAGCTATTGCAATCCAACAGGTGTCACCCAAAGCGACGCTGACGAGGGCATTGGGGTCTTCGAGGGTCGTGGGGTAGGTTTGCTCGTTGATGGAGAAGTAATTCGGAACGTAAGCCTCTGTTGGATCAGGCTCCGTGCCACTGCTCCAAGATGCCATCTGCTGGGTTTCCCAATCGCACAAATTCCAATGAAATAATGCAGGGTCTCCATCCGACTGGAGCCCCACTTGCAACATGCTCTGCGCGCCCAACCCACTGCCCTCGCCGTCGATCAATCCCAAGCGATAGGTTCCCATGGGCAGGGCGGGCAAGTCGACCACCGCAGAATCTCCTGGTTCAATGGTGATCCCTTCGGTTCCGCTCATGAGCAGCGCCCAAACATGGCTCGTGGTGTCTGCATTGACAATCACGAGGTTCGAAGCAATACCAGCTTCACGCTCGAAGATATGGTTTTGCTCGGACCAATCAGCCGAGGTGTTCAGCCTAAGCACTTCAGGTGCTTCGGGGAGTTGATCCCATGTACCTCGCATGATGAACAAGGAGTCCTGTCCAAACGTCAGCACGGATGCAAGGGTAAGTCCCGTCGTTCCAATGCATTTCAAAACAAGACAAAGTCGATTTGACATGATGCAAAAATAAACTGCTTCGCTGAGTTGTAGGTTCATTCGATACCTGAGAAGGTGAACGATAGGCTTAGATTTGTCTCGCATGAAAAAGAAAGCTTGGCTCGAGTTGATGGAAACCGGTGTCCGTGACGCGCTGAACCGTCTAAAAGCGGACATGGCGGCGCTTCAAGAAAGCAGGCAAGCGGATACCAAAAGTTCAGCAGGCGATAAGCACGAAACGGCGCGCGCCATGATGGACCAAGAGCTGCAGCAATTGAATCAACAACGGGAAAAGGCATTGCGAAACCAATCGGAGTTGCAGCAATTAACCGATGCGCCGTGCGAAGTTGCAGCGCGCGGTGCCGCAGTCGAAACCGAGCGCATTATCTATTTCATCTCCATTTCTTTTGGCAAACTGCCTGTGGAGGGTGTCAAACTGGTCTATGCCCTTTCGCCGGTATCCCCCGCAGCTCAAGCCATGCTTGGTAAACGAGCAGGAGAGTGTTTCGAAATCAACGGCGCGAGGCACGCCATCTTGAGTGTCTACTGATACTGGGAAAAATGCTCCACGCTGAGCGCGTCTCGCATCACATTTTGAGAATGGATGGTTCGAAACCGCACGGTTTTGGGTTCGTTCGGGAAGAGCATGAACCCGTTTTCACTGAACTGCACGCCCTCTAATTGAAGGCGTACCCCCAGTGCGACGTGATCGGATGTCAGTACCAAAGAATCCCCTGTCCAGGCGGTTTCGATGGTGGCATCGGGCCAGTCTATCTCGGCGGGCTTGTTATGCAGGTGCGTTCCCTCGTCGAAAATGTTTCCATCACCATCGCTCCACATCCAGCGTAGGATGCCTTTTGAAGTGAGGAGGGCTTCACCCAGTTCAAGGACATAGTGGGAAAAGGCGGCCACATCAACCGTAAAATTTTCGGCATGCAACGTGTCACCCTCGATATTGAGTAACGCTACCTCAAGTGTCGTGCGTTCAATTGCCTCTGGTGTGTCGTTGAAGGCGACGAATGATTCAGTGGAGCGCTCGTGTGCCCGTTGAACGCACCGGGGTTTGTTGGCTTGCTTGACGGCATGGTGCGCTAGTTTCCAACGTCCGAAATAATCCACCGTGGACCACGATACGGTGGGCCATACGTCACTCAGCTGCCAGTACAAGGAGCCCGCATAACGTCCATCGCTCGTGCGGTGTCGTTCGAGCGCTTCCCGCAGCCCAAGGGCTTGGGTGAATTGGGTCAGGTAGATCCATCGTTCCAACTGGGTGTGTCGGGGGTCTTCCGCTGCGGGGTCCGCGGCATACCGACGGGCGTAGATCCGCATCATGCTCCAACCGTCCAGCCCGGGCTTCAACCATTCCATTTTGGATCGCTGCCTGAATTGCAGCGCCTCGTCTTCGAAGGCGCCAATGCCCACCTTCGAAAGTGTTGAGGCATCGGGCAAACTCTGCAATCCATACTCACTTGTAAACCGTCCGTCATGTGCTGAGAAATAGTCAAAATCCAGCGTATCGAACCAGACGCGCCAAGCGTGCTCATCACCGGAATCCAAAGCATACGCTGCTTGCGGATCACGAGAGGGGGAGGACGGCCAATAAAAGGCATCGGATTCACTTTTCACGACCGATGGGAGGGCGTGGTGGAATACAGCCGCATAGGCCTGCTCCGTCGCAATCGAATCGGCACCGTGCAATTCAAATAAATCGGGCCAACCCCACGTGTCCCAGGCCTTTTGCGATTCGTTGTTTCCGCACCACAAGGCGAGCGACGGCCGATGCCGAAGCCGCCTTACGTGGTGCTCTGCTTCAGCCGTGACGTTGGCTACGTATGTAGAATCGCTGGGCACCATGGCGCAAGCGAACATGAAATCTTGCCACACCAACAGCCCCGTGGAATCGCAGAAGTGGTAAAACTGTTCAGTAGGGTAGGAGGCTCCGCCCCAGACCCTGACCATGTTCATGTTGGCATCGACGGCACTTTGGAGCCGAGACAACTCGTTTACGCTGCCGCGCGCAGTAAAGAAGTCCGTGGGGATCACATTGGCGCCCCGTGCTTGAACCCGCAGCCCATTGACGTGACAGGCGAACGACCGGCCCCAAGCGTCTGGCTCGCGCACCCATTCGATGGTCCGCAGTCCAATGTTCCAATGAAGCGAATGAAGCGAAGGCGAATCGGGTGTCCACGTCAATCGGTAGAGCGGTTGGTCGCCCATGCCGTTTGGCCACCACAGTTCGGGTGTCACGATGGTGTGGGCGCCACCGGTCGGGTCCGTTCCGATGCGTTCTTGATTTCCATCGGGGTGGGTTAAGGTCCACAATCCGGCGGGCCAATCATGCTCTGGCTCGTACGTGATAAGGGCCGTCCCATCCGCCGCAATTGCGGTTTGAATCCGGTTCGATGAGGCCTGCGGTTGGGCGGCTGGCACAATTGTGACCGGACCTGAGATGCCCGCAGAAACCAGCCGTGGACCCCAATCCCATCCGAAGTGGTAATACGGCTTGCGCGTGACGCTGCTTGTTTGCTCACCAATCGGTTTCATTTCATTGCTGACGGGAATGTTGCGCGGCTGTGCATCCAAGATGGCCTGGCCGCGTTCGACTGGAGAATATAGTGTTACCTCAAGGTTCCAAGCATCCTCGGAAGGCGGTAGCGCCACCTCGTAAATCCGGTGGGCATTGTCGGTTTCCAGCACAAGGGAGTCGTTGACGACGATGCTCGCGTAGGTGTCCAATCCTTCAAACCGCAGAACCGACACCGTTGCATGATCCGAAACCAAAACGCGTGTTCGGTACACCCAATTTTGCCGTTCCACCCACTGAAGCGAATCCTCGTAGGTTTCAAAATAGGGGTCCGGTATGCGTTTGTGTTTGAGCAAGTCGGTCATGGCGTCACCGGGTACTTCTACGGGCAACCATTCATTTGTTTTTGGGAGGTAGAGTTCCCAGTTGTTAATGGCAGCAATAGTAGCTGTTGAAGGTCTTTCGCAACTGGTTAATGAGGCAATGGCCAGCGTAATGACAAACCAAAATCCTCCAGTGATGAATGTGGCGATTGGGGTTGTTTTTTGCATGGGGACCATATTGCAATTTGACAAGATAGAACGCCCTGCGAGCAGGGGCAAAAAAAGGCTACCGAATCTACCAGCTATCTCAAATTAAGCGTGTAACTTGCACACCTGTCGCCTGAGCAATGAACCCGGCGTAATCTCACTGCAGAAAACGCGCTCCGCCCTCGTGAACTTTCTCTCCAAATTGACCACTCTTTGTGTGGTAGGCACGTTCCTACTTAGCCTCGGTGCATGCAGCGGCGGGCCCAAAGGCGAGTTCACGGAGAAAACAGCGTTCATTGACTCCCTCATCGCAACGATGAGTTTGGAAGCTAAAGTGGGGGAGATGACCCAACTCACATTGGGCACCATCCTGCAAAAAGAAAACAAAACAATCATCGAGCCTCAACACCTCGATTCGTCGCGTGCAATGCAGGCACTGGTGGATTACCAGGTCGGAAGCATCCTCAATTGTGGAAATCATGCCCATTCGCCAGAGAAATGGCACGAATTTATCACTGGGATTCAGGAGCATGCAGCGCACAAAGCATCGGGTATTCCCGTTTTGTATGGGGTCGATGCTATACACGGTCCAACGTACACGGCTGAGGCGGTGCTTGGCCCACAGCAAATCGGCTTGGCCGCCACATGGAATGAATCGCTCGTTCGAAAAAACGCAGCGGCCACCGCTGAGCAGGTTGCCGCTTGCGGCATTCCATGGAATTTTTCGCCTGTACTCGATTTGGGCCGCGATCCGCGTTGGCCGCGTTTTTGGGAAACCTTCGGAGAAGACCCGCTGCTCGCTTCACGCCTTGGCGTAGCTATGGTTGAGGGGTACCAGAACGGAGACGTTCCATTCGCCGCCACGTTGAAGCATTTTCTTGGTTACGGCTTCTCGTTGTCCGGAAAAGACCGCACCCCCGCCTGGATTCCAGAACGTGAGTTGCGCGAATATTTCCTTCCCTCATTCCAAGCTGCCATCGATGCAGGAGCCATGTCCGTTATGGTGAACAGTGGTGAAATCAACGGTATCCCGGTGCACGCCAACCGTTACCTGCTTACCGACGTGTTGCGCGATGAGTTGGGATTCGAAGGCGTAGTGGTATCAGACTGGGAAGACATTCGCTATCTCTACACTCGGCACATGGTTGCCGAAGACAACAAAGAGGCAACGCGCATGGGCATCGAAGCGGGGATTGACATGAGCATGGTTCCATATGATCTCGAATTCAGCGAAGCCTTGGTTGAGTTAGTGCAAGAGGGCACGATCAGCATGGAACGCATCGATCTTTCGGTTCGGCGAATCCTCAATATGAAATGGGAATTGGGGGTATTTGAAACGGCCGGTATGCCGCCTGCCATCGATACCTACCCGGACAAATCACAATTCGAGGGGCCAGCGGCGCGCGCGGCCTTGGAATCCATCACGGTCCTTAAAAATGAAGGTAGGCATGCCGTCTACCCGGACAGGCCCATATTGCCCATCGGTAAGACAGGTACCGTTTTCGTAACGGGGCCGACAGCCCATAGCCTGAACGCCTTGAACGGCGGGTGGACCGGTACATGGCAGGGGACAAATACGCGTTTCAACACGCCTGGACGGCCGCATCTAGCGGAAGCCATGGCAAAGCATTTTGGCTCAGATCGCATTGCTGACAGCCCACTGACCATGGATTTTGGGTCTGATGACATTGACGAGGTAACTCGGGCGATTCTAGCGACACGACCTGTGTGTGTGGTGTTGGCCTTGGGCGAGATGCCCTATACCGAATTCGTCGGGAACGACGAGGACTTGAGTTTGTTCAGCAATCAGAAGGAATTGGTGCGTGCTGTGAATGCATTAAACGTACCCATCATCGGGGTGTTCATTGAGGGACGGCCCCGGACATTCGCGGACGTCGAACCGCTGATGGATGCCGTGGTTATGGCATACTTGCCCGGTGATTATGGAGGACAAGCCATCGCGCAAGTGCTCGACGGATCATACAATCCAAGCGGCCGTTTGCCCTTCACGTGGCCGCGCCATCCGTCATCGCACATGACCTACGATTACAAATTCGCTGAACGCGGCAATCCGGGCTCCTCTTCAGGTGGCTACAATCCGCTATACTCCTTTGGACATGGCTTGAGCTACTCAAGAATTGAATACAGCAATTTTTCGCTTGTAGATTCCACCTTCAGCGTGGGCGATTCCATTTGCGGCACCATTGACATCACAAACACCGGTGATCGCACGGTAAATGAATTGGTACTGGTGTACGCGCAAGACCATGTGGCTTCCATAACACCAAGTGTTCAGCGCCTGCGTGATTTCGACCGCGTTTTTATTGGACCCGGTGAGACGGTCAGTCACAGCATCAAATTGCCAGTAAGCTCCCTGTCTTTCGTACACACGGACCTCATTAGCCGTGTTGAGCCCGGTGTTTTTACCTTGAACATTGCTGACGAATCAGCAACCTTCCGCATACAATGAACCCAAACCATAAACTCTTACAATGAAAAACGTTTACGTAAGCTTGATCGCAATGCTTGTTGCCGCCACTTCTTGGGCGCAAACATCCGTTGTGACTTTTAATCTCAACATGGAGAACGAAACCGTTTCTGACGGAGGTGTATACCTCGGCGGCGGTGTCATCGGTGGTCCCACCGAGCATGAATTGACCGACCCGGATGGGGACGGCGTATATAGTGTTGATGTTGTCATGGACTATGGCACGACAGGTAATTACATTTTCCTTAACGGAAATTGCCCCGACTGGAGCTGTAAAGAGAACCTACAGGGCCTCCCTTGTTCGGATCCAGCCAATTGGAATGACCGCATCCTGCCTGAAATCAACGGCGATATGACCATCAGCACCTGCTTTGGTCAATGCTCAGAAGACGGCTCTTGCCAAGCACCACCGCCTGCATCTGCTGTGACTTTCCGAGTGGATATGTCGGAGTACACCGGCAGCTACAGCGCAGTGAATTTGAACGGCAGCTTCAACGGTTGGTGTGGTTCTTGCGCTGAGATGACCGACGACGACGCAGACGGTGTTTACGAGCTTGCCATCGAGCTTGATAACGAAATGTCCTACGAGTATAAGTTCACTTTGGACGGGTGGAGCAACCAAGAGGAATTCACTGAAGGTGATCCTTGCACGAGCACCATTGACGGTTACACCAACCGTACGTTGACCACCGGAACAGAGGCAATGACCTTGGACGTGGTGTGCTACAACTCCTGCTCGGCCTGCGAGGGTTCGAATGGCGGCGGCGGCGGAAACGACAGCCTGTTCACCGTGACGTTCAACCTCAACATGGAATTGGAAGATGTTGATCCTACAGGTGTTTACCTCGCTGGAGGTGGAAATTTCGGAAACCCAGGAGATAACCAGATGACCGACGACGACGGTGACGGCATCTACTCCATCACCGTGGAGGTAGAGTCTGGATTCAGCAGCTACTACACGTTTACCAACGGTGCTTGTGGCGACTGGTCGTGCAAGGAGAATATAGCTGGTTTGCCTTGCGCCAACCCAGATAATTTCAACGATCGCTTCTTGCCTGAAGTAACGGGCAACACGGTGGTCAGCACGTGCTTCGGCCAGTGCAGCGAAGACGGTTCTTGTGAAATGATCAGCCCGGTGCCGGTCACCTTCAAGGTTGACATGAGCGAGCAATTGGTCGTGAGCGGTGTGACTATTTTCGGTGGCTCCATCAACGGCTGGGACAACACGGCGACTCCTTTGGCTGACGATGACGGCGACGGCATATACGAGGTGACCCTCGACTTGTTGCCTGGCGGCCACGAATACAAGTTCGTCAACAGCGGTGTGGAAGAAGTATTTGACCCCATCGTTCACGGTGAGTGCACAGTCACGACAGCTGACTCGGTTTACACGAATCGCTACTTGTTCTTCGAAGAAGAAGCGTCCGTTGAAACCATCGCATACTGCTTCAACTCGTGTGACGTTTGCACCCCAGACAACGTAATGGAGTTGGGAGGTATGGACTTCAAGCTCGTCCCTTCCATCACCAACGACATCGTCGAGTTGCGCATGCAAGGCGCCAACAACGCTCCTTGCGAAGTGAGCATCGTGTCCTTCAACGGGGCCTTGGTTGAACGCATTCTCCTTCCAGCGAACACGCCGGTTTGGACGCTCGATATGAGCTCAGAAGCGGCGGGTGTGTACTTCGTTCAGTTGAACATGAATGGAGTTGTTGCAACAGAGAAACTCATCAGAGTCCAATAATCATAGGACACCAACTACAACACCCAGCAACGCTGGAACGAACTGAATTCTGATGAAAAAACTGCTTTTAGCAATTGGATTCATCGGTGCCATCCTGGCGACCTCCTTCTCTCAGGGAAGGATGGTCTCCGGGAAGGTGACCGCCGCTGAAGACGGCCTTGGCTTGCCCGGGGTCACAGTGGTCGAGAAAGGGACGCAGAACGCGACATTTTCTGACATCGATGGAAAATTCACGCTGCCCGTATCGGGCGATGAAGTCACACTCGTGTTCTCATTCATAGGCTACAGAAGCAAGGAGGTTGCGCTGACTGCCGGCCAATCCACGGACGTCCAATTAGATGCTGACATCGCTGGATTGGAAGAGGTCATCGTCGTCGGTTACGGCAACCAAAAGCGAAGTGAGATTTCCGGTGCTGTTGGGACCATCGACACCAAAGAAATCACATCTTTGCCTGTGCTCCGAACCGAGCAGGCCCTTCAAGGCCGTGCCGCCGGGGTACAGGTGACCCAGAATTCAGGTCAACCGGGCTCTACACAGTCCATCCGAATCCGTGGAACAGGGTCGTTGAACAACGCCGAGCCGTTGTACGTCATCGACGGCATCCCCAGCGGTGGCATTGACTACTTGAACCCTGCGGACATTGAGTCCATCTCCATCCTCAAGGATGCGGCTTCTGCAGCCATCTATGGTGCCCGTGGAGGAAACGGTGTAGTCTTGATTACAACCAAAACGGGTAGCAAAGGGCAGAAGCCACAAATTACCTACGAGAGCTACTACGGCATCCAGGAACCATGGAAGTACATGGCCCTCTTGAATGCAGAGGAGTACGCGATTCTTATGAACGAAAGCCGTTCCGCTGCAGGACTTGCGCCTCTTGAGGCATTGAGCAACCCAGCAGCATTGGGTGAAGGATTCGATTGGCAGGATGAAATCTTCGAGCGAGCGCCGATGATGAATCATTCGTTCAGCTTTACAAAAGGTACGAAGACATCGTCAACAGCCGTTGGCGGAAGCTACTTCACGCAAGATGGCATCATCGGCGGTGAGAAGGGGCGCTTCGAGCGCTACACCTTCCGCATCAACACCCGCCAAGACGGGGGTGAGCGCTTCCGCATGGGACAGAACGTGAACTTCACGCACTTGAACCGTTCCGCCCTTGCCGAAAATAATGAGTTCGCGACCCCGGTCGGCCGCGCACTCAATATGGATCCAATCACCACGGCGCAACGTCCGGATGGATCATACGCATACAGTGAATTCATCGATTCGGACATCGCAAACCCGGCGAACCAAATCGCATTGAATAACGATTTTTGGACCACCAACCGCTTTGTCGGTTCCACGTTTGCGGAATTCGACATCCTTTCGAACTTAAAGTTCCGGTCGACCATGTCGGTAGACTTATCGTTGGGGTCCCAACGTATTTTTTATCCATCCTTCGATCTGGGCATTGGGGCAAACGACCCCAACCGTCCAGCGTATGAATTCCGCGAGGTTAACTCGTTGATGCTTGGCGAGAACAAGTGGAGCAACTGGCAGTGGGAGAATACCGTAAATTATGAGAAGGAATTGAAAAATGGAGACGACTTGCAGGTTATCGCTGGATACTCCGCACTGAACAACGTGAATACCAACTTCTACGGTTCACGGGACAGCTTGGCCTCCAATGACGTCCTGTTCGCATACCTCAGCAACAGCATGAACAACGCTGAGCAAGCACCTACCGCCAACGGCGGCATTTCAGAATCGTCCTTCATTGGCCAATTCGTCCGGGTCAACTACAGCTTGGGCGAAGCGTGGTCCCTAGCCGGCACGGTGCGCCGCGACGGTTCTTCCCGATTCGGTATGAACAACCGGTACGGTATCTTCCCCTCATTCTCCGCTGCATACAACATAACCGAGCTGCCCTGGGTGGCCGAGAAAGACTGGATTGACTTCTTGAAGCTTCGCGCCAGCTGGGGACAGAATGGAAACGCGGACGGTATCGGTAACTTCGATTACACCTCGCTCATCTACAACGGCCTCAACTACACCTTCGGCAGCGAACAGGTGCAGGTCAACGGTGCAGGTCCCATCAATACGTCCAACCCCGATTTGAAGTGGGAGACAGTCGAGCAGACTAACATCGGTGTGGACGCCGATTTGTACAAAGGCAAGTTGAACATTGTCGCCGATTACTTCGTGAAGAACACGAACGACATGTTGGCGGTGGTTCCACTGCCCGGCGTGGTCGGCTTCTTGCCTTCTGCTACAAATGTTGCGTCAGCGAAGAACTCCGGTTTTGAGTTCATGGTCAACCACCGCAACCAGAAAGGTTTGGTGGAATACGCAGTGGGCGGTAACATCTCCTTCATTCGCAACGAAGTGACCGATTTGGGTGACGGTGGCCAGCCCATCAGCACCGGTTCGGTCTTCGGCATTGGTGATCTGGTGGCTCACACTGAAATTGGCATGCCAATGGCTTACTTCTACGGATACGAAACAGCAGGCATTTTCCAGACGGATGAAGAAGCTGCAGCCTATGAGGCCTTGCCAAACGCACAAGCCGGCGACGTGATTTTTGTCGACCAAAACGGCGACGGTACCATCGATGCCGATGATAAAACCATGATTGGCAATCCCCATCCTGATTTCACCTACGGTTTCAACGCTTCGATGAATTATAAGGCGTTCGACTTCAGCTTGTTCCTCCAGGGAACCCACGGCAACGACGTATTGAATGGGGTGTTCCGTTACGATTTGAATACCACAAACCTTCCCGTCGCCGCCTTGGAGCGCTGGACCGGAGAGGGTACAAGCGATTTATACCCGCGCATTTCACACAGCGATCCGAATCAGAACAACCGCATCTCCGACCGATTCGTCGAGGACGGATCATTCTTGCGCATCAAGAATGTGCAGGTTGGGTACACTTTGCCAGAGAGCGTGATGCAACGTTTGCAGATTGGCAAGTGTCGTATTTACGTGGCTGCAAGCAATTTATTCACCTTCACGAGCTATTCGGGCCTCGATCCGGAGATTGGCACGCGGGGCACCTTGGAGATTGGCATCGACCGTGGATTCTATCCGGCGGCGCGAACCTTCATGGCCGGTGTTAACGTCAACTTCTAATGCGCATACTCATGAAACAACAGAAAACACTCTATTTGATTGGATTCCTCGCTGTCTCTTTGGTAGCGTGCAAACAGGAATTCCTCGATATCACGCCTTTGGTAGGCTCTACGGAGGCAAACTACTACCTGACCCCTGAGGATGCAGAAGCAGCGACCATCGCCTGTTACAACAACCTCCAACAGGAAGTCACCAACATCCAAGGCAGCGCGCAATTGGCCGCTCACTTCCGCTGGTATTTCGGCGATATCTGCTCCGATGATTCCTTCAAGGGAGGTTCAGGTGACGGAGATGAGCCCGACTTGTTTTTGTTTGAAAACTTCCAAGGCAATTCGTCAAGCCGCATTTTGCTCGGTGAATGGCAAGTGGCGTACCGCGGTATTGCGTACTGTAACCTCGCGTTGAGTAACGTTCCCAACATCGAGATGGATCTGACGGAACAGGCGCGCTACCTTGGCGAGGCGGCGTTCATTCGGGCTTACTGGTACTTCAACTTGGTGACCGTCTTTGGCGATGTACCGCTGATTTTGAACAACCTTTCGCCGAGCGAGTACCAACAGGGCCGCACGCCGCAAGCGGAGGTGTGGGACCAAATCATTGCAGACTTGACCTCAGCACGCGAATCGTTGCCCAAGCGCAGTGCCATCTCTGTATCGGAGATCGGACGCGCCACGTGGGGAGCGGCTACGGCGTTGTTAGCGAAAGCGCATGCCTATCAAGGCAATTGGCAGGCCTGCCACGACCTGTGCATGGAAATCATTTCCTCACAGGAGTACTTTTTGGATTCGAGCTACGCGAACATCTTCACGGAAGCAGGCGAAAACGGTCCGGGTTCGATTTGGGAGATTCAGTACATGAATGCTTCCGGTGGCAACTGGGGTAACCAGTTGGAAGGGACGTTTACCAACGTTTGGCAGCGCGCGCGTGGCCAATTCGGCGGGTACGGATTCAACATCCCCGAGCAGAATTTCGTGGACGAGTTTGAAAACGGAGATCCACGTCTGACCGCAACCGTTTTCCAAGAGGGTGACCAAATGGGCGATAGAGGTACGTTCTCGCTCGACGCGACTGGTATGCCCCACTTGTACTACCCCAAGAAGTACTTCATCAACGCGTCGGACGAAGCGCCTTTCGGTGATCCCAATCCGAACGGATACTCCAACGACCGCGTTATCCGGTATGCGGATGTCTTGCTGTTTGGTGCGGAATCGGCCTATCACGTGGGCGATGAAGCCTTGGCGCGTCAGTTGACCAACATCGTGCGCGCTCGAGCACGCAACAACAACAGTTCAATCCTGCCGAATTTGGATGCCAGTCTCACGGGCCAAGCGCTGTTGGATGCCATTCTGCACGAACGCCGTGTCGAATTGGGCTTGGAAGGTCATCGCTTCTTCGACTTGGTTCGTCAGGGACGTGCTGCGGAAGAGCTGACTGAATTTGGGTTCACAGCAGGTGTGAACGAGGTGTTCCCAATCCCCGAAGTTGAAATCACCCTGAGTGGTGGTTTGATCACCCAAAACAACGGTTACTGATATGAAAAATCACATTGCATTTGCCGCCATGGTCTTGGGCGTGGTGATGTATAGCTTACAGGGCTGTAAGCCATACGAAGAGGAGGGCATCGCATTGCCTGGTGCCCCTGTGGCCTCTATTTCATGGTCTTTTATCGATGCCGTTGATTCACTCGGCCAAGTCGTTGGGATTGACTCTAACCGCGTGGAACTGAGTGCAGAGGACGTTGAAGGTTCGTTCCTTCAACTGTGGGATTTTGGCAACGGACAAACCTCGGATAAGCAATTGGATACCGCTTACTACCCCGTAGAAGGGAGCTATGAAGTTTCTTACTCGGTGCACACCGCTGGCGGCATGGGCTTGGCGACGGATGTCATCGACATTGAACAAACGCTCGAACTCCCTTGTGAGGGTACGCTGGCCTTGCTCACCGGTTGTGACAGCCAGAGAACGTGGAAGCTCTCCAATGAAGCGGGCGCCATTTCTGTGGGGCCGGCTCCGTACTCGTCGGAATGGTATGCATCCCCGGCTGATGGTCACACCGAATGGCAGACAGATGACCGCTACCAGTTTACAGAAGACGGGGTCTATCTCTACAACAACAACGGGAGCACGATGAATCCGTTCGACGGTTACGTGGAAACGGAAATGGCCATCGAACCCTCCACCTATCAGTTGGTGGAAGGCGCAGGAACTTCTGGCGAAGACCAGATCACCCTCGGTGCATTTTCGGAAACCTTGTGCGGCTTCATGGGCGTATGGGATTCGGGTCCATTCTATGACGTTTTGGAAATTACAGAAGATCGTTTGGTCTTGCACGGCCCCATTCAGACCGGTGATTGTCAGCAAGCCGAAGGCTGGTTTACCCTAACCTTTGTAGTGGATTGATCATGCGAAGATACAGTGGACTTTTGGCACTGGCTTGTGCCGTGGGATTGGGCTCATGCGAAGGGTGCGGTGATCCCGAGCCTTCTGTCAATTCGGAAATTCGCTGGGCGCACGACGTTACGGTGTTTGAAACAGCGGACATCAATGCGGTGACGCTAACTATTACGTTGGGGCAAGTGAACACGGAGCAAGTCACCGTCGAATACACTACCGTCGAAGGAACTGCCACACCCGGTGAAGACTTCGTCGCGGCCTCAGGAACCGTGACGTTCCAGCCAGGAGAATTCAGCAAGGAAATTTCGATTGAAATCATTTCCGATGAATACTTGGAGCCGGATGAATTTTTCACGGTGGAACTGAGCAATCCGGTGAACGGATACATTAAGATTGGCGCGCCTGCAGCGAGTGTTGGAATCCGCAACGACGACACGACCATCTATCTCTCCGATGAAGGGTACGAGGCTTCCGATTCTTATGAGGGGATGTCGTTGGTGTGGGCAGACGAATTCGAAGGCGAAGCCATTGACCTCAATAACTGGACGTATGACCTTGGTAACGGAGACTGGGGGTGGGGAAACAATGAACTCCAGACCTATACCAACAGTAGCAATAACAGCTTTGTCGCTGACGGTAAGTTATTCATCGTCGCTGAAAAAGTGGGAGAGAGCGCCTACACCTCTGCGCGTCTGAAGTCACTGGAGTTGCAGGAGTTCCAGTACGGTCGCATCGATGTGCGTGCCATTTTGCCTAGGGGACAAGGCATCTGGCCTGCGATATGGATGCTCGGAGCCAATTACCCTGATGTCGGCTGGCCTGCTTGTGGAGAAATCGACATCATGGAATTGCTCGGGCATTTGCCGGGTACGATTCACGGGACGGCGCACTGGGGTGTGGATTGGCCCAATTGGACCCACCAAGGCATATCTACGAGCATTTACCCTGAGCACTTCGACGAGGAGTTCCACGTATTCTCAATCGATTGGTCCGAAGACAACATCGATTTCATCTTGGACGATGAGATATTCTTCAACATCAACCCTAACATGATGAACGGCCAACCGTATCCGTTCAACGACCCGTTCTTCTTTATCCTGAACGTCGCCGTAGGGGGGAATTGGCCTGGCAACCCGGACGCATCCACTGTATTCCCGGTCTTCATGGCCGTGGATTATGTGCGCGTCTATCAGTAAAACGAAAGATGCACAATGGAAAAGGGGAGCCGCCGAGCTACCTTTTTTATTTGCTCGATGACCTTTGCTCAGTCAATCAGGGCATTCAGTGTTGCTGACGGCCGCATGATGGCCGCAGCCTTCGCGTCGTCCATACGGTAGTAGCCGCCTGTGTCAGCTGCATCGCCTTGAACCGCGATGAGCTCGTCAACGATGGTGGATTCAGCTGTGCGCATGGAGGCAGCCAAGCCAGCAAAGGCGTTGCGCAGCGCTGGGCTTTCTTGTTGTGCCGCCAATGATTCAGCCCAGAAGAGTGCGAGGTAGAAGTGTGAACCGCGGTTGTCGATGCCGCCCAAGCGCCGCGTTGGGCTCTTGTCTTCGTCGAGGAATCGACTGGTCGCGTCATCGAGGCAGCGACCGAGCACACGGGCTTCTTCATTGCCTGTCTGGTCCGCATAGTGATCAAGGGATACGGCCAGAGCGAGGAATTCACCCAAACTGTCCCAGCGGAGGTAATTCTGCCCTTGCAGTTGCTGCACGTGCTTAGGAGCAGATCCGCCCGCCCCTGTTTCGAAAAGGCCACCGCCGTTCATCAATGGCACGATGGACAACATTTTCGCGGAGGTGCCTACTTCCAAAATGGGGAACAGGTCGGTTAAGTAATCCCGAAGGACGTTGCCAGTTACGGAGATTGTGTCTTGGCCTTTGACGATGCGTTCCAATGAGTAGGTTGTGGCTTCAATCGGTGCTAAGATTTCAATGGTAAGTCCATCTGTGTCGTGGTTCGGGAGGTAGGCATTGACCTTTTTGATGAGTTCTGCGTCGTGGGCACGATTTTCATCGAGCCAGAACACGGCTGGATTGCCGGTGACACGGGCTCGCTTTACGCCGAGCTTTACCCAATCTTGAATTGGAGCGTCTTTCACCTGGCACATGCGAAAGATATCGCCCTCCTTGCCTAGTTGTTCAATCAACGCCTCCCCAGATGCGGTTTCCACTACAATGGACCCATCACCGGGAAATTCAAACGTCTTATCATGCGAGCCATATTCTTCGGCTTTTTGCGCCATCAGTCCGATATTGGAAACGCTGCCCATGGTCTTCGGGTCTAGTGCCCCATTGGCCCTACAGAAGTCGATTGTAGCTTGGTACACACCGGCATACGATCGGTCTGGAATGACGGCCTTTGTGTCGCGTGTTTGCCCTGCTTTGTCCCACATCCGACCCGAGTTGCGAATCATCGCTGGCATGGAGGCATCGATGATGACGTCCGATGGCACGTGCAGGTTGGTGATGCCGCGGTCAGAATCCACCATGGCGAGATCCGGTCCGGACGCAAAGGCGGCGTCAATCGCCGCGTTCAACTTCGATTGCGTCTCAGCGGGAAGGCTGTCCATTTTTTTAACCACATCGCCCCAACCATTGCGGGAGTCGACACCCGCCATCTCGAGTTCAGCCTTGAACCCTTCAAATACTGGAGCGAAAAACGCTTCAACGAATACGCCAAACAGAATCGGATCAGAGACCTTCATCATGGTCGCTTTTAGGTGCAACGAGAAGAGGACGTTGTTGGCTTTGGCATCGGCCATCTGAGCTCTTGCAAATGCTTTCAACCGTTTCACGTCCATTACGGCGACGTCGATGATCTCGCCCAACTGAAGCGGGAATGCACCCTTCATCTCCTTAGTGGTGCCATCGGCTCCATTGAACATGATGCGCACATCGGTTGCCTCAGCGACGGTGTGACTCTTTTCTGAGCCGTAGAAATCGCCCCCGGTCATGTGCGCTACGTGAGACTTCGAGTCGGAAGACCACGCCCCCATGCTGTGCGGGTGTTTTTGGGCGTACGCCTTTACCGCTTTCGGTGCTCGGCGATCGCTGTTGCCCTCGCGCAAGATGGGGTTCACCGCGGAGCCTTTGACTCCGTCGTACCGGCGCTTGACGTCGCGCTCGCCGTCGTTCGCGGGTTCTTCGGGGTAGTTGGGCAGGGCGTAGCCTGCTGCTTGTAATTCGGAAATGGCTGCTTTCAACTGCGGGATGGACGCGCTGATGTTGGGCAGCTTTATGATATTCGCTTCGGGTCGCTTGGCCAGTTCGCCCAATTCGGCGAGGGCATCATTCACGCGCTGGGCCTCCGGAAGGCGATCATTGAAGGCGGCGAGGATGCGGCCGGCCAAGCTGATGTCGCGTGTTTCCAACTGCACGTTTGCACGCTTGGCGAACGAGGTGATAATTGGCAGGAACGAGTACGTCGCCAGTGCGGGTGCTTCGTCTGTTTTCGTGTAAATAATTTTTGCCATGGGTTAGTCGAAATCAAGAGCGATTTGCCGTGCAAATCGGAATTTCAAAGCGGACGCAAAGGTCGGACATAAAACGGACGAAACCAACGCCTCACAGGCGCTCATACGTCAAGTAGGCCGCCACGTTCCAAAAGTTCATTTCGGATTCAGTGAACCGTTGTGCGGTCGGCACATCGATAATCAATTCATGCATTCCGGCGTTAAGGTCCCCCAAGGACACTCGCACCGGCGGTACATCGCTACCTGGGCACCATCCCGAACGCGAATAATCACTCGATGCAATGCGTTCATCGAGGCTGTCTCCCCTCCAGTAAGTGCGTTCCATCCAAACCCCGGATGTGGGGTTGAACCGCCGAAAGCTCGCACAGTCGTCCCTCCATGGCGTAAATGACAGGCACGTCTCGCCATCCCAAGTGACGTGGTGTTCGCAACGCACAAATTCATCACCCGTTCCATGACCGCCGTGTCCGGTAGCGGTGTAGTGCAGGACCGCATTGGCCGCTGGTTCGTCGAGGGCCACATTCACCACTAAAGGCGCTCTCGCAAATCCGTCGTAGGCGGTTTGTTCGCTTCCAAATTTTGACGTGTTCACGAGCGGGAGGGTGGCCAACGATTTGCCCGGAATGACCGTCGCGGGATTGGGGTCGAAATCCAGTTCAACATCAAGGGTGTACCCTTCGCTTGTCCACGTATCGATGTACACCCCAAGCGTCGCAGAATCACCCAGCGCTTCCCACAGATGGCTGATGTCCGCTGTCCAATGCACCGAGTCCTCCCAAACGGGGATGTAGACGGGTTTGTATTCGTCCAGCCGTTCAGACACGCTGAAATGGCCTACGCCGAATGGGGTGATGAAGCGTAACAGCTCAAGGGTGGGTTGGAATCCGGAGCCCGCCTCGTTTAGGGCAATGCCCAGATAGTTTGCATGCGCTAAGGTGTCCCGGGCAAATCCCACATCCAGCAAATTGAGAGCCGCATCAGGAAGCAGGACCAACGAACCCGATTTATCCCAAGGATCACCGGCGGATCTCAACGTTACGTGAGCGGTGATGGTCGGCCGGATGTCAAAAGAGGGAATGCCGATTTTACGCGTCATGAACCGTCCGTTGTCCCAGCGGCGCCAGCCATCGTCCGCACGGAGGGAGTCCCAGTTGGTAGATGGCGCAAAAAAGATGTGCGTGCTGTCCATGCACAGAACGGTGGCATCCCGCTCTTGACCTTGAGGTGAATGACACGAAAACAGGGCAAAAACAACCATACCAATCGACCAAGGAAAGAACTTCGTCATAGCTTTTGTAGTTTTATCCGTGTCAGATTGACACGAAACTTAAACCTGCTATCAAAGATGAAACATTTCTCCTTGCCGTTGCGGTCTGCGGCCATTGCCCTCTTCGTCGCCTTGTTGTTCGTTCCAGTTCACGCTCAAGTTGATGACTGCAACGGAACCCGCTATCGATTCACTTCTGCGTTCGAAAATTTTAATGTCTCTTACGACGTCGAATACGGCAATGCGATTAACACAACGGGATTGAATCAAAGCCTTGTCGTTGACATCTACGAACCGGAAGGAGATGTGCACGAGAGTAGGCCTTTGATCATCATGGGGCACGGAGGGTTCTTCATTGGCGGTGACAACGCCGGTGTGGATGTCGTGCCACTTTGTGAAGACTTGGCCAAGATGGGGTATGTCGTCGCCTCCATGTCGTACCGTGTTGGCGTGGACAATTTCCTAGATGTCTCGAATGCCTTGGTGCGTTCCGTTTGGCGCGCATATCACGACGGGAAGGCCGCAGTTCGCTTTTTTCGAAAAACGGTGGAAGAGGGTGGTAATCCGTGGGGCGTAAACACCGATCATATTTATTTGGGAGGGGTATCCGCAGGAGCATTCATCGGCTTGCACATGGCGTCTATCGATGAGGAATCAGAGATCCCTCCTCAAGTCGATCAATCTCAGCCGGGCATGGGTGGAGGACTGGAAGGCGAGTCTGGCAACCCCGGCTACAGCAGCGCAATTGCGGGTGTTGTCAATATCGGTGGGGCACTGAAGACGGTTGACTTCATGAGTGAAGGTGATGCTCCCATAGTTTCCGTGCATGGAACCAATGATGAAACGGTGCCGTTTAGCAATGGAATGATCATGCTGAGCGGCTTCCCCATTACGGAAGTGGATGGGAGTGCGATGATTCATGAAGCAGCGCAAGCGTTGGGGATTGAAAGTTGCTTAACTGAAATAGAAGGGGCGGGACATGCCCCGCACATCACGGATTCTGATGCATACTATGAAACATTGGGTACTATTTCTGGAGCGCTATCCAGCTGGATATGCTCTGACTACGAGCCTGTATGCGGTCCTTATGACTACGAAGCCGTAGGGGTTGCCGAATGGCTGCAGACTCAATACGGCCAGTGGCGTGCGTTCCCCACGGCCATAAACGCAGGTGAGGTGGTGCAAATCCAATGGCTTTCTTCTCCGAGTGTAGCATGGACCTACGAGGTGTATGATGCAAGCGGACGGTTCATTCAAACGGCCGCAGGTGCAGGCGAATGGTTCGCTGTGCCTACTGTTAACATGGTCTCTGGACTACACTTCATCCGGATTCCCGGCACGACGGAATCCCACCGTTTTTGGGTGCGGTAATCACTGCCCTTTAATGACTTGAAGCGAACGGGGTCCGGTCGCCGTTTCCAGTATCACTGCGTATTTACCGGCTGGCCACGCGCCTGACGGCACGACCAACGATGACGCGTTGGCCACGTTCTGCTCGTGAACGATGCGGCCGCTGAAGTCGACCACGCGCACGGATTTGACATCCTTCTCCAAGCTGAGGTTGAGGGTGCTTGTGAACGGGTTGGGATACGCCCAATACGCCGGTTCTTCGAAATTTTCAACTGCGTTTGGCTCAACCACTTCAGGTGCGGGGAGCAACGAGTCGAGTGGGAAGCTCAATAAGCTCCGCGCGAACGTGCCCGCAATGAGCCGTTTTGTGATCGTGTCCGCGTCGACATCGTAAACCGGAATGGTGGGCAAGGTGCCCACGGGTTGCCAATTCGCTCCACGATTAAATGTGGCGAACACGCCCGCGTCGGTCGTAATCACCCAAACGCTGTCGTTGAGTGCGTGAATTTGATTCACGGGATGCTCGGGCAAATCGCCTTGGATGGGCTGCCATTCTCCTCCGATTGCGGCGCGGAATATGAAAGGGGAGTACACCGCGTTCCGGTAACCGCTCACCGAGCAGAACATGGAGTCCGGGTGGTAGGGGTCAAACTCGACGTCCGTGACGAATTGCCCCGGCAACCCCGTTTCCATGGGTTGCCAAGAATCTCCGTGGTCCAGCGAAATCCACACTCGGCCATCCGTCGTTCCAGCAGCAACGACATCCGCATCGTAATGCGACCCAGCGAGGGCGCTTATACAACGATAGGACAGGCCCGTTTCGGTGGCGTACGTGAGGTCCTCGCTGATTGGCTCCCACACGCCGACGGGAGCGTCTTCCATGCGGTACACACGTTGAGAACCAGTCCACATTTCATCGGGATTGGACGGGTGGTAAATCAAGGGCGCATCCCACCACACACGGTCCTCTTCCTCAATACCGTAGGTGAAGTCGTTCCAAAGGGGTTCTTCATCGGGACCGGTCAAGCTGAACCGCCAATTGCCCCATTGGTATCCGGCATAACGCAGTGCGGGATCGGTCGGGTGGTAGATGGCGGTGAAGCCATCGCCGCCGAGGTCGCGGGTCCATCCACCCAAGTCTTCGTAATTACCCGTGGTTGTTCCGTTGTCTTGTGCGCCGGCTGTGTAGAATCCAGGGTTGTGCGGATTCCATGTGGCGCGGTAAAACTGGGTAACGGGTATGTCTTCGAGGTCTTCCCACGTCGCGCCGTGGTCTTCGGTTTTGTACAGCCCGCCGTCGGTGGCCAAAATGCAAGTCTCCGACCCCAGCCACTGCAGGTCGTGCTTGTCGGCGTGAACTTCATACGTCCACCATTCCGGCCCCATAAGGTTCCAGTTGGCTCCGCCGTTGACGGAATTCCACAGGTTCACACCGAGGATGGTGATGTCATCTGGATTGAACGGGTTGATGCGCACTTTCGAGAAATACCAACCGAATCCACCCAAGGCGTTTTCGGGAACGTTGTCTTCCGGAATGATGGCGCTCCACGTTTCTCCACCATCGGTGGTGCGATAAAGGTTGTCCAGTTGGCTGTCTTGTCCGACTACGAGGGCGTAGACGCCTTGGGGCGAGTGGGCCAATCCTATGCGCCCGCGTTCCCCTTGACCCCAGGGATTGGGCAGGACTTGCCAGTTGGTTCCGTTGTCCAATGATTTCCAAATGCGGCAATGCGGTCCCCACACCTCACTGGCCATCGAGTTACGTGTTCGCTGCCACGCAGCGGCGTATATGGCCTCCGTATCGGGGTCGTAAAGCAGGTCGGTTACACCCGCAGAATCATTGGGCAGCAAGACCTGTTCCCAGTTTACCCCCGCATCTGCGCTCCGAAACAGCCCACGGTACGCGTTAGGCTGGGCGGGGTTTCCCATTGCTCCAGCGAAGAGCACGGGAGCCGCACCGTCTAATCCAGGAACAAACAGCAATTTGCTGATGACGCCCATGGAGTCCAGCCCCATGTTTTCCCACGAGCCACCGCCGTCCAATGATCGGTAGATTCCGTTTCCGATGCGCGGAAAACTGCTGATCTGCGGGTCGCCGGTGGCCAAGAATATCCGGTCTGGGTTGCCGGGGTAAAAGGCCAAATCACCCATGGCCATGGCAGGAAAATCTTCTGTCAGGGATTGCCACGTGCTACTGTTTGACCCCTTCCAAAGGCCGCCAGCGCTGCTGCCTGCGAAAAGCGTCACAGGGTCATCGGGGTGTTGTCGGATAAAATTGAACCGACCGCCAATATTCGTGGGGCCTTCCAATCGCCACTCTCCTTCGATGGTCCGCGTTTCAGCTCCCTGTGCCGTGTACTCGTGCTTCCACCGATCGACTTCGTCCAAGAGGTGCGCGGCATGCCACGCATCCCAGTTCGCATCGGGTGCCGACCACTTCCAGGCTTCGGCTTCGAATGGCTTTAGTTTCTTGAATTCAACCGATGCCGTAGCCTCAGGCTTCATCGGGGAACAAGTACAAAGCAGCAAGGTGGCTGCAGCGGCAATTAAGTAGGTAGTTGGGTTGAATCGAATCATCAGCGAATCAACAAGATGTGGCCTTGCAAAGTTTTGATGGCATAAGCATCGTCCCGCAGCACGGCCTCGTAGTGGTAGACGCCATCGGGTGCAAAATGGTCGCCTCCTTGTACGTCGCCCACCCAGTGTGCCTCGGGATCTTCAGAGGCGAAGACCAGGGAACCCCACCGGTCATAAATGTGCAGTTCAAAGTGCGTGACCGCGCCGCTGATGTACATGCGCCACGCGTCGTTTTGTCCATCGTTATCAGGAGTGAAGGCATTAGGAGCGAAAGCATTCAGCCCCTCTGTCAAGTCAATCACGGCGCACGTTAAGGACGAGCAGCCCAGACTGTCTTCTGCTTCCAAGCAAAGTTGGAACAGGTCCAAGCCAATATCAGGAATTGAAAAGGATTGATAAGTGCCTTGTCCCATAAGCGTTTCGTCCACATGCCACGTGTACGTATTTGTCGGGACGGAATCCGAAGCCCATGCCTCGATATTGGTGTCGAAGATGGATGCCTGCGCGGGGGATAAATTGAACGCTGAAGTAGGCGGAGCACCGAGGCAAAGCAGTTCTTCAGCCGCAGCTGTGTTCGTACACCCATTGTTATCCAAAACGGTATGGCTCATCAGGTAGCACCCCGGGTTTTCAATGACAAAAAGGTTCTCTTCACAGTCCATGGATTCCCCCACGCCATTGGTGTTGTAAGTCCATTGGCAGTCCACAATGCTCGGATTCACCGGTGCGCTGCACTCAATTAGCGCGGGTGCACATCCTTCAGCAGGTGCATACGTGAAATCGGCATCGGGCAGGGCGTGAACGGTGACCGTAGCATCCGTCGTTGTTCCGCAACCTCCCGGTATGGTGTAAGTGATGGTGTGCATCCCCGTACCCGCAGTGGCGGGTGAAAATTGTCCGGCGGTTGAAATGCAATTTACGCACGATGCGGACCAGTCACCCCCTGATTCGTCTGCCACTGCGGTAGCAGGATCATGGTCCAAGCAATACTCAGGAATCAAGGAAAATGCGCTGCTCACATTCGGCATCACCACGAGTTCGAACATGGTCGGCTCAGAAAGACACGATTCGGCCTCGATGACTAGCGTGTATTCCCCAGCGTCGGAAGTGTCGGCATTAGAATAGGAGGCAGTGCTGTCTCCCGCAAAAATGAGATTGCCTTCAGCATCTTCCCAAATCCAATTGTCCGCCGGTGTCAAGGATGTAAACGACCAATCATCTCCTTCACAAAGCGTATCGATGGGCACTACATCCGGTACGGGAGGCTGCGGATCAACAAATAGCTCGAGGGTGTCCGGTAAAATCTCGCATTCGCCGGCCATCCCTGAAACGACGTATAGTCCTGCATCTTCAAGAGTTAACGGACCGATTGTAATTTCATCGCCTTCTGCTTCAAATCCATTGGGTCCGATCCATTCATAGGAGGCCTCCAAAATGGGGGAGGCGAACAGTTCGGCTGTCTCTCCGGCACACAGTTCATTGTCCGATGTAAAGGTCGAATGCTCGTAATTTGAGAAGTCGCTGAAGTATCCGTAGCGCGTTCCCGAAGAAGCGCCTCCGTTGATGATACCAAGGTGAAATTTTGCAGTACCGTTGGTCAAACGGGATGCGCCGCCAGTGGGGACAAATCCTGTCGCAGTGATGTTGGCGTACATCCATTCACCGCCCGTTCCCGGAACATCGCTGAAATTCACGGCGCTGATGTTTCCGGCATTTCCGTTGAACGTAAAGTCTCCCTCAGCCCCAGAGGGCACGATGATTTTCATGCCAATAAAGTCACTGCTCGACCGGACGAAGGCTACTTCATCGGATCCGGTGCAAGCAATAGGAGGCAGGATGGCACCGCCGACTTCGCAGCCGAATCCAGTCATGTGGAGCGCGACCACAGGCGCACTCGTTTCGTAGAAGGCCGCAGGCGCGCTCAATGTATGTGCATACGTCTCTCCGGCATCTACTGTCCAGACGTTGGTTCCATTGATGGAAATGGACGTGTTGTCCTCGGTCCCCACGATAAAGACCTTATCGGGCCCACCCAAGTTGCCTTTGATGGCAATGTATTCTTTGCCTGCGAATTCAACAGGGATGACTTGGTCGCCCATGATGTCATAGCAGCCACTTGGGTTGAAGGGTGCGCCAAGGAGACTATCGTCACTGATTGTGACTGCAATAGGTGCGGAGCTTTGGATCAACGTGCCCGAAGGGTGCGATGCAGCCAAAACGGAAGCTGCTCGAAGTGCATAGGTTTCCCCTTGGTTCAATTCAATGACAATTGGTACGCCGGCTGGGTAGCCAGTTAATGCTGCTGTCGGTGTAACTGTGATTTCAGTGCCGTCCTCTATTGCCACAATGTCAATACTGGCTGTGGACTGTTCGTACACATTGTCCAAGTAGTTTTGGAAGGGCACGAAGAATATTTCTCCCAAAGCAGATGCCCCCTTCAAGGCAAAAATATCGGGATTGTTTGGGTGGTTGATTTCATAATAAGCAGTCACAGGTGCATCGGAAGTAATGCGAAGGCCTTTGTCCAAAATTGTGTTGAACGGCTTGTTTTCAATGTCTCCTAACCATGGCGTGAGGTCCAAGGTTTGCGTTCCGTTAGCAGCGATGTTGAGTGTTTGAACTGTAAAGGTCGGATTGGCCGGCAACTCCACCGTGACTTCAGCGGGTTCTCCGAGCGTTGAAAAGCGAAGCAAAATGGGATCGTCACCGTGGCCATCCCATACCTCGGGTGCTACGAACCAGAATTCCGTATCCAGCTGTCCGATGGCCGCTGGTAAACTGCACGTCAAAGCCGGGCACAACATGATGAGCAAGCGAAGAACACGGGTGATCATTGCAATTGGTTGGGTATATGTCAACTTTTACGCTTGGTTGTTACCTTAAGAAACCAATGCGATTCGAAGATATGGGGAATGCTGATGCAACCCAATAACATAAAAAACGCACCAACTGTTGCATCCGACTGCACGGCTTCTGGATTGCCCAATCCCCACATTCCGATACCGATGAGTACGAGGGCACCCACCGTAAAAGGCAGAGCTTTAATCCACAAGGATTTCGAAGAAAGCCCTAATCCTTCCCGAAGGTGATGCCAACCCGAAGCGCTGTGCTGGCCGATGAAGTACAATCCGAACGACAACAAAACGGGAATCGAAGGGGTCAGGCCAATCAGGGCAATGGTGAGTCCCCAAGTCCAGTGCTTCATGCGCAAGGCGGCGATTCCACAAGTAATCAACCCGGCAGTGAATCCAAATTGCAGTTCATCCTGCACGTGCACGAGTGCTTCGCAAGCACCTGAGGAGATGCCCATCTGGGCGATGATGGGGCTGACTTCTTCCACATGCCAGCCCAGGATCATGCCCAACGCGACCGTACCCCAAGCCATGTGGCCTTTTGAAATGCCCCACCGTTTAAAATCCGCCTGCCCAAAATGCCAGGCGCTAAGGAGTAGGAAAACGAGAAGGCCGGCATGCGGAAAAATCCACCAAGCGCCAAAGATCAAAGCGATGGCCAAGAGGTACCCCATGATATACAGGCTTGAATGACTACCGGGCGAACGGTGTCGGTGCGTCCATACATCCAACGCTCCGTGCGGAATTCCAATGGCCAGCAACCCGATGAGCAACAGCGCCTCCAAAAATGAGTCTGCCCAGCTCACACCACATGCGTCGAAACCGATGTAGAGGAGCGCGACGGCCAATAGGCCAATGGATCGGATGTAGCCGTTCATCGCACCAAGGTGAGACTTCCTATAAGCCGAATGGGGCCGGATTCAGTGAAGGTGGTGGTTCCGTTTTCATCTATTATGCTCAAATCGCCTTCGTTACGGTTGATGACGACCTCGTAGTAATAGGTACCTTCAACTGCCTCATCGGGAGTGGGTTCCCAACCGGCGGCATTGCCAAAGTCTTGCGACTCGTAAACCACTTGACCCCACCGGTTGAAGATCCGGCACGTGCTTAATGGGAAATACGTCAAGTCCGGCAAAGCAAAGCGTTCGTTCTTCGAGTCTTGATTGGGCGAAATGATATTGGGGACCACCAAGGTGCATAACACGGTCGTCACATCGAACGTTCCTTCAGCCGTTAAGTTGCATGGAGCACCCGTGTTCAAAAACGCGATGTATGCGCCGTCATACAAGGCCACCATCCCGGGGCCTTCTCCGAATTCAATCGTATTTTCATCGCTGTCTGTGTAGGTCCACGCGACAGCGTACAACGGGTCCCATTCCGGCAAATCCAAGACTGGCGTGTTGTCCGGACAATGCTCGATTTCGATGGGGCCAAAGTTGCCGGCAATTACCTCAGGGAGTGGCGCGATCTCCAGTTCTGCGGTGACAACTGGGGATGGGCAGTTCGACTCCAGAACGTAGACTTCATAGGTGCCGGCAGCACCCAAAGGCACGTCATTCAGTGGCCACGTCTCCCCGGTGAAGGTGCCCCAATACGGATGGAACCATTGAATGGTCCCATCGCCCCCCGCCTCTGCACTCAGTGACCAATCTGAACCTTCACAGATTTCTGTGAACCCACTCAGCACGGGAGGCGCGGGGGTTGGAAATACATCTAGATACACCGAGTCGGGAAGCATGGGGCACGTACCCACTGCGCCGTTGACGACGTACCATCCGGATTCATCTGGTTGGGTATTGTTGAGGGTCACGGATTGGTTGCTGGAATTGAAGTTCGCCGGCCCACTCCACGACCAGGCTGTGCCATCTGGGCCGTTGCCGTCTAGCATCCATTCATCGCCTTGGCAGATTTGGTCGGTTTCAATCGGGCTGCCGTTGGCATCTAAGATTTCGAGGCTTTGCTGGGGGACGAGGCTGAATTCGAAGGCCTCAGGTCCTGCGACGCAGCCGAGGAAATTTACGTTCACGCCATACACTTGTGCATCCGCCCAATCTGCTTCCTCAATCACCCAGGGATTTCCGGACCCCAAGGTGTCCCCATTGGCATCAAACCACGTTACAGCAGCGGTTCCGTCGGAGGAGTAGTTGGCGTAGAATGTCGCTTCATTCCCTAGGCATACGGCGGGCGCATCTACGGATTGAATTACCGGGTTTTCAATGATTTCCACCCATGTTGAATCCGGCAGCAGCGGACACCCTTCCGCTTCACCTTGCACAGTGTACCATCCGGAATCCTCAGGTTGACTATTGTTCACCTGTACACCTACTTGGTTTCCTATGGCTTGACCATCCGGGTTGGTCCAAGCATAAGATGCCCCGTCAATTGGGAGCGCCTCCAAGGTGAAGTTTTCAGTTTGACACCACATTGAATTGTCTGGTGTAATGTTGAGCGCTTGCTGCGGGATGACTTGCACGTCGTACAACGTCGGCGGAGAAAGGCACCCGTGGTCGTTGATGACGAGCGTGTAAATGCCATCGTTGTCGAGGGTGACGGACGCCTCGGCAATACTGTCTGCACTGGGATAAAATCCGTCGGGTCCGGCCCACTGGTACTGCACCGTTTCCAACGGGGTGGTGGAGAGCACCAAGGGGGCGCCTTCGCACACCACAGAGTCCCCTGAGATTTCGGGAGCGTCTGGGAAAGGATAGACCAATAGGTTTAGGGTGTCATTTTCGATTGGACACGCACCAACATAGCCAGAGACAATGTATTCCCCTGCATCGCCCAATCCGACTTCACCAAACGAGAAAGGATTGCCTTGCCCTGTGAAACCATTCGGTCCCGTCCAATCGTACGTGGCTCCATAAAGTAGGTTGGATTCCAACTCCAGCGCGTCCCCCTCACATAGCGTATTGTCATCTACTTGAACGATGTACGCTTGAGCTGCGTAGTTACTGAAGTATCCGTAGCGCGTACCCGAAGATGCCCCACCGTTGATGATTCCTAGGTGGAAGTTGGAGGTCGAGTTGTACAAACGGGAGGCGGACAATTGAGGCACAAAAGACGAGGCAGTGATGTTGGCGTATTTCCACCCGCCATCCGTGCCTGGAACGTTGTTGAATTGATTCGCATTGATCAATGCAGGATTTCCATTGAATTCAAAGTCGTCTTCACCCCCAGACGGCACGAGGATCTTCAATCCAATGAATTCGTTTGTGGAACGGATGAAAGCGACTTCCTGACTGCCGGTGCAAACAATGGGAGGAAGTAATGCGCCGCCTACTTCGCATCCGAATCCGGTCAAATGCAATGCATATACCGGACTGCTGGCTTCGTAATAGGCTGAGTTTGCATAAAGGGTGTGCGAGTAGATAGAGGTCAAGTTGTTTAGTGTCGTGACAACGTTGCCATTGACTGAGATGGTGGTATTTGCCTCGGTTGGGATAAAAAACACTTTATCCGGTCCGTTGAGGTTGCCTTTGATGGCGATGTATTCGGTTCCGACAATGTCTATGGGGACAATTTGATCGCCGAAGAGGTCGGCACAGCCTCCGTACGGCGTTCCGTTGAGGGAGTCATCACTGATGGTAATGGCAATCGGTTTGTCCGAATTGACAACGGTCCCGAAAGGGTGTTGGCTCGCAGCTGTGGATGTAGCCCTTCCGCTCCATGTTTCGCCTGCATCCAAAGTGATTGTAAACGTAATATTTTGCGGATGTCCGACTATGGGTTTTCGCGGTGTGATTTCGATGGTGGTGTTGTCCTCGGTAGCGACAATATCAAAGCCTGAGGGTGACTGCGGGTACCCGTTATTTAAATAATTCTGAAAAGGAATAAAAAATGCGTTTCCGAGTGCGTTTGTACCTTTCAGAGCGTAGATGTCCGGGTTGAGGTTGTTGGATGGATTCACCTCGTAATAGGCTTGAATTAGTGCTGTGGAGGTGATTTTCAGCCCTTTGCTTAAAACCGTATTTGCAGGCTTGTTTTCGACCAAGGAAAGCCAAGGCGCCAAATTGAGGGAAGAAACGCTGTTGGCGGCGACTGAAATGGTTTGCGTGGGAAATATGCCATTGGCCGGCTGTTCTACGGTGACGATGGCGGCTTGGTCGAACGTAGCGAAGCGCAGGAGCGTCGGACTGTCGCCGTGGTTCGCCCAAACCTCCGGAGCGACAAACCAAAATTCGGTGTCAACCTGCGCATGCACAAGACCGATACCGCTCAGCGAGCAGGCCATCAGCACAAGGTGCACCAGAGGGGTGAGCTGTTTCAATTGCTATTCAATCAATTGGTTGGAGCAAGGTAATTATTTCAACGCAACGAAAATGCGTTTGCTACCGTATACCACCCAAGAAAAAGATCCCATGGCTTACCTCTGGAACCCCAACGCCCTTGCTCAATTCGATAACGACACGCTGATTCTGCGCATTCCGGCTTCCGGTTTGTTTGCCCGTGTTTCCGGGCCGATTGTAGAATTACTGAGCCAACTGCCTTTCTCGGACATAGAGGCCGCCGCTGCTGCTTGGCAAAGACGGTGCGGCCGCGTGGACCTCGAGGCACAAAGCGCCAGTATCATTTGGCATGAATTGATTGACCTCGGAGTCATTCGGGAAGTTCAATTTGACAAACCCTTGAACCCGGCGCCGGAAGGGCAGTGGATCCAGCTGGACACTGTTCGACACCATTCGCGCCTGCATCGTTTCATGGGCGCTCAAGGATTCCTTACCGACGATGATATCCTGCATTTAGGGGCGTGAAACACTCGATTGGCCTTCTTGCAGCTGACAATTTCACATCCATTTCAATCGGCGAAATTCTCTAGGTAGTTCCAAGAATTGATCAGGAGGATGTGGCTTCCGAAATCATCCAAGTGCATGCCGGAGCAGCGTGGCAAGCAATTCGTTGCGATGTCTTGTTTCGTTCGTAGGATGCCGAGGAAACGCATCCCGAACCAAACAAATTTTCTTTACTTGCGTCTATGATTCAACGCATTGAACGGTCTTTTCATCTCGAGGAATGGCGGGCAAATGAGCTGGAAACCTCCGATCGGGAGTTGCTCCAGTCAGCGCACAAGGCGTGCCAAGCGGCCTACTCCCCGTATTCAAAGTTCAATGTGGGCTCCGCAGTCCGGTTGGCTTCAGGAACCATTGTGGTGGGTAGTAACCAGGAAAATTCGGCCTATCCTAGCGGGTTGTGCGCCGAGCGCGTTGCCTTTTTTGCTGCGGGTGCGCAGCATCCTGATGACCCCATCGTAGCCGCCGCAGTTGTCACCGATAGCACCATGTCCGTACTTGATTTCGCGCCGTGTGGGGGTTGCCGACAAGTGATGCAGGAGACGGAGAATCGCCAAGGCTTGCCAATCCGATTTTTGATGCAGGCGGGCCAATCCAATGTATTGATTTCAGAGGACGTTGCGCAGTTTTTACCTTTGTCGTTTAAGCTGCCTGCTCACCGCAACCCTTAAGTGCGGATTGACGTATACCGCAGTATGCGGTGTTCACACTTCGAACCGATTTTAACGATGGTGTGGTCAGGAATTTTCTTGGCTATCGCCGTGGCATTTCCTGCAGTGAACTTCAGCCAGCAATCCCTGCATTCGATTCAATTCGATGCGGGTTCGGGTGTTGCCCGCAATCCGATGCAATCCACTGTATCCGGATTGATGTGTTCTTCAGCCGTTTCAATGAAGGGATGGGGCCATCAAAGCGCTGGGCGCACGGTCATGCACTGGAAAGGCTCGCTCAAACGCGAAGTATATAGCGGGCAGCCCGTAACGAATCAATTTCGGATCAATGGACACGGGGGCCTTCGCCGAGCCCTCTCCGAGCATGCGGAAATAGGTATTGAAGCCGGTGTTTCGCAGGGGACAGTATGGGAGCGAAGCATGCGGTACCAGGAGGAATGGCGGGCATTTGATGCCGGCCATTGGAGCGGCGCGTGGTGGATGGCATTGAGCAGTGAAGGACGAACGGGCCGGATTTATGTCGAAAAACACGGCTGGAATTACGGAGCCAACCTCGGTTTTGATCGAGGTGAATTTCACGTTGGCGGGGAAGTCCGCATTCCCATTTTGACGAAAGTTCGGGGCCACATTCGCTTGAACAAAATTGGCCAACGCCGAACCCATCACATGGCGGATTTAGTGTTTGTTCTCCACCACTGCGAGAAGCAATTTCACAATTGGGCCTTGAGTGAGGGGCCGGTAGGTCACGGCCTTGATTTTCGTTCAGCAGGGAGTTCCGCGGCTGGAATGCAACAGTTAGGGTATCGAATGTGGAGTGAGACCGAAGGGGAGGTACGTCTGGAGGTTCCAGAGCACCGAGGCCTCAGCGGTGGCGTTGAAATGGCATGGAGGCACCGCGTCGATGCCATGCGTGGCACCTACGATGAGGACCGCGCCCTGCTTGGGGCGTGGATTGCAGGGGCAAACCACGCTTGGGCCGGCAAAGCCCGGTTCACGTGGAATGCTGTCCACAGCGCTGGTCAGGCCGTTTACAGCAAGCAGGGTTGGGATACCTACCGTTACAACCACGTTGTGTGCGAAGGACGCTTGGAGCGAACGATCCGAGGAGATGTGGGGGCCTTTGTCGCTGGCGGATTGCAGCTGTGGCGTTCGAACGCCCTTCCTGTCGGATGGTACCAGCGATCAGATTGGTCGTCTGGCTGTATCCGCTGCGGCCTCGTCTGGCAGGCGTCAACGGCTCCCCGATTGGAGCGACGTCACGCTTTGAAGCGTAGAATCCCTGCGGAGTAGTCGACATTCTTCTGAAGCATTGTAGATTCGTTGCCATGACAGTGATAATGAGTCTCGTGGGCATGTTGGTTTTGGTGGGCATCGCTTTTGCCGCCTCATACAACCGGAAGGCCATCCAATTGCGCACGGTTTTGGGAGCGTTTGCAATTCAGTTGTTCT
>CALGDB010000027.1 GCA_937884175.1 uncultured Flavobacteriales bacterium | reverse complement strand
TCATTGATCATCTTCGACTACAGCAACACCCCGCGCATCGTGGACGTGGCCGTGACGGCATTGGACTACATGTGTGTGACCATCGACCCCGCCTGGAACCTCGCCGGTATTTCGTGGATAGACGGGTGCAACAGCGCCGACGTTTTCGACACCGACCGGTGCTTCATCGATGCACAGATTTTCCCCAACCCCGGTTCGGACTCCTTTCAGATCACCGGTATCACCCCCAGTGCGGATGTGGAGGTGTACCATCCCAATGGCAAGTGCATCCACAAATCCCGCCCCGGAGCCACTTCTGGACACATTGCACCCGGCAGTTCCGAGTCCGGCATGTACCTCATCCGCGTCATCGACGGAGAGCAGCGCCGCACGCTCCGGTGGATTCGTCAAAATTGAGCCCCACTTGATTGAAGTACCATCTCGTACCATGAAGTAGAACTTTGGTACCGGTCCATTTCGTGAACTTGGCGAATTAAACGACCTTTGGAACGAAGTCTTTCCCATGAGCTACGCTGTCCTCAAAGCACTTCATATCATTTTTGTGGTCACCTGGTTTGCAGGGCTGTTTTACATCGTTAGGCTCTTGATTTACATTCAGGAGGGCAATCAACGCAATGATCGAGAACGTAAAATCCTTGTGCCCCAACTCAAATTGATGAGCCGCCGCTTGTGGATGGGCATTACTTGGCCATCGGCCATTATCACTGCCCTGCTCGGAACGAGTTTAGTGTGGCAGATACCAGGCTTTCTCCAGCAACCTTGGATGCATATGAAGCTCGCTCTCGTTTTATTGCTTTATGTATACCACGGATACACTCACCGCTTGGTGAGTCAATGCTTGAACGATACATGCCGAATGTCGTCTTATCGGCTCCGGATGTGGAATGAACTGGCTACACTTTTCCTGTTCGGAATTGTTTTTTTGGTCGTCTTGAAAACAACAACCAACTGGGTGTGGTTCGGTAGTGGGTTTTTGTTATTGACCGTCGGATTAGCTTATGCCATAGCACGGTACAAGAAATACCGTCAAAAAAACGAGAACGACTGAGTCAATCTCAGACCGTCATCGAAAACACCTTGGTCGTCGGTGCCTTTCGAAGCAATTCTAGGTCTAGGGCCATGCAAACGTTGCGAATAAACGGGCGTCCTTTCGGTGTGACGGTTAATTGAAAGCCGTCACGCTGGACCAACCCATCTTTCTCCATCTCGTCTAGTTTCTCAAGGCAAGTCTGCATATCCGGGAAACGGTCTACCTCGGATTCGAATGAGGTTTCGAACTGACACATGAGTTGCAAGATGTGTTTACGAATTACGAGGTCCTCATTGCTCAACATATGACCTCGAAATACTGGTATTTCATTCTTTAAGGCCTGATTCTCATATGCGGCAACAGTTTTCACATTCTGAGCGAATCCCCCCCAAGAATCGCTGATTGATGACATCCCCAACCCAACCATCAATCGCGTTTTTCCTGAAGTATACCCCATGAAATTCCGGTGCAATGAACACGAGTGATAGGCCTTGGCCAGGGAGTCTTCTGGCAAGGCAAAATGGTCCATGCCTATTTCCTCATAGCCCAAGGCAAGAAACCGCTCTTTTCCGATTTCATAGAGCTTCCGTTTACCCTCATTAGACGGCAAATCTTTTTCATCATAGCCTCGCTGGCCGGTCCCCTTGATCCAGGGAACATGAGCATAGCTGTAAAATGCGATGCGATCCGGTCGCAATTCAGCAGTCAAATCAATCGTGCGCTGCATGGCAGACTCCGATTGATGTGGAAGACCAAACACCAGATCATGGCTGACAGACTGATACCCCACTTCTCGGCTCATCTCAGTAACCGCGCGCACGTCTTCGAAAGACTGAATGCGGTTGATGGCCTTTTGTACAACAGGATCATAATCCTGAATGCCGAAACTATTTCGGGTAAATCCAAGTGAATGCAAAACTTCAAGGTGAGCGCGCGTAGTGTTGTTCGGGTGGGCCTCAAAGCTGTAAAGCGGTGCCTCAAATGGGTCCGCGTGTTCAAACAAACCCTCAATCAAATCACGCAAATGATCTGGCGAGAAGAAAGTAGGTGTACCTCCGCCTAAGTGCAACTCCTTGATGCGGGGTCTGGCGCCGAAAACACGTAGATAACTTTTCCATTCAGCCAGTACAGCTTTAACATAAGGAGACTCCACGGAATGCCGTTTGGTAATGTGCTTGTGGCACCCGCAAAAAGTACACAGTGATTCACAGAATGGCAGGTGGATATAAATACTGATGCCTTCTTCATCATTGGATTCAGTAAACGCCGTCGCCACGCTTGCCAACCACTTGTCCGTATCGAACGTATCGCTTTTCCAATAAGGCACAGTCGGGTAACTCGTGTAGCGGGGGCCCGGAACATTATACTTGCGAATCAAATGTTTTTCAAAGGCCATTAGTGCTCCATTTGTGCAAAATCCAAACCGAAATAAGTCGCAATGAGGTCGGCACCCGCACGCTTGAACGACAACAATGACTCCAATATGGCAGCCTCTTCGTTAACCCATCCCTGAGCAGCCGCAGCCTTGATCATAGCGTATTCTCCGCTAACCTGGTAAGCCGCGACGGGGACGGATGAGATTTCTTTGACCTCGGATAATACATCCAAATAGGGTAAGCCCGGCTTGACCATGACAATATCCGCGCCTTCTTCAATATCGAGCGAAACTTCGCGCAATGCTTCCCGACCGTTCGCAGGATCCATCTGATACGTCCGTTTGTCTCCAAAGCCAGGCGCAGAATCGAGGGCGTCACGGAAGGGACCGTAAAAACATGAAGCATACTTAGCGCTGTAACTCAAAATTCCAACATCGTAGAAACCTGTTCCATCTAGACCCGCTCTAATAGCACCCACACGGCCATCCATCATATCGCTTGGAGCAACAAAATCAACGCCTGCTTGAGCATGACTTATTGCCATGGCCGTTAGGACCTCAACCGTTGGGTCATTCACGATTTCACCCTCTCGGACAATACCGTCGTGACCGAATGAAGAGAAGGGATCCAGAGCGACATCTGTCATCAAAATGACATCAGGAACAGCACGTTTCAAGGCCCTGACGGCCTCTTGCATTAATCCGTCTGGATTCAAAGCCTCTGCACCTGTATTGTCCTTGAGTCCGTCGTCAACCTGAACAAAAAGCAGAAGGCATTTGAGGCCACTGTCGCGTAGGATCTTCGCATGCTCTAAGGTCAGATCCAAACTGCGCTTGAAATAACCCGGCATAGAAGAAATTTCAACTTCGATACCTCTGCCTTCAGTAATGAACAATGGCGTGATGAAGTCATTCACCGTCACGCGGTGTTCTGCGACCAGTTCTCGCAAGAAACCAGACTTCCGAAGTCTACGGGGACGTTCCGTTAAATTCATGCTGGAGGCGTGTAAGATTTGACTGCTTCAACAAATGCCTGAACGTGAGGAACAGGAATATTGGGAAGGATCCCATGGCCGAGGTTCACAATGTACCGGTCCTTACCGAACGCATCAATCATCTCTTTGACCATATGCTGAATTAACTGCGGACTCGACATCAACCTTACCGGATCAAAATTACCTTGTAAGGTGATAGCGTTGCCTGCTTTTAAACGGGCTTCTTCGGGCTTGATGGTCCAGTCCAAACCCAATGCTTTCGTGCCCCAATCACTCATTTCAGTGAGGGAATGCCCACAGCCTTTTGCGAAGACGATAACAGGTGCGTCATCTTTCAACGCTGCGACAATTTGACGCATGTAGCGACCCGAATACACCTCCCAGTCCGCTGGGGAAAGCACCCCGCCCCAAGAATCGAATAGCTGCACCGCATCAACACCGTTTCGAACTTTTGCTTTAAGGTAAGCAATGGTCGTATCCGTTATCTTTTGCAAAAGCACGTGAGCCGCTTCGGCTTCGGTGTAAGCAAAAGACTTGGCAATATCAAAGTTTCGACTCCCTTGACCTTGAACAGAATAACAGAAGATTGTCCAGGGTGAGCCGGCAAATCCAATCAATGGGACGCGGTCATTCAATGCCTTTTTCGTCATGCGAATGGCGTCCATGACATAAGACAATTCAGACTCAACATTCGGCACCGGAACCGCTGAAACATGCGCTGCACTGCGAACCGGATTTGCCAAATACGGACCCTGTCCAGGTTTCATTTCAAATAGAAGCCCCATGGCCTGAGGAACAACGAGAATATCTGAAAATAAAATGGCCGCATCGGTACCGATCTGGTCAATGGGCATGACCGTTATTTCCGTCGCTAACTCAGGAGTCTGGCACCGAGTGAAGAAATCATATTTCTCCTTGAGCTTCATGAAGTCTGGCAAGTACCGTCCCGCTTGGCGCATAATCCAAACAGGGGGTCTCTCGACAGATTCACTTTCTAGTGCTTTCAAAAACAGGTGGTTCATGGTCGTAGTGTTGCGATTACGAGGTCAACAACGCGTTCTCGTGAAGGATGTGTAACAAACAAGGCTTCGTGGCCAAAAGTTCGAGCCGCTTCGGCCGTTGTCGGACCAATGCAAAAGGCCCTTGGATGGCTGGAATTCACGGCATGGAAACTCCTCACACCGGAAGGACTGAAAAACATAACAGCGGCTACATCTGGCTTCACTGGGATCCCATTCAATAAGGTGTCATAGACCTCAACAATTTGCAAGGAACGTCCAGCCTTAGCAAACCCATTCTCTACGGTCGGCATCCGAGTCGACCCACAAATGAAAGTACATGGCAGGTCAAGGCGTAAGGCATCACACATGAGTGAGTTGGCATCAGTGTGGATCGAGTGCACCTTGGCTCCACGTTCGCTCAATTGCTCCGCAGAGCCTTCACCAACGCAAAGGACAGTGCGCCCTTCCCAGTCGCAACCATGCAGCGCGTTCTGGCTGGTGACTAGAACCGTTTCGTGCTGTACAGGGTCAAACTGCTTTCTGAGCGCAATACGAACAAAATCATGGGCTGAGCAATCCACCCCAGCATCCGATAGCTTTTGGATCGATTCAGCGGACAATGTTTTAGTCGACACCACACTAATCCGATCCATGCTCATTGACTTTGATGGCTTCCATGATTGCACGCCCCCCATTGTTCAACAATTCTTGTGCCCACAGACGCCCCAATTCCAGGCGCGCACAATCATCCGACCGTTCAATCCGTATTTCTTGAGAACCGTCCAGTGCAGTCAAGCATCCAGTAAATTGAACTTCCTGTCCCTCTACCCTCGCGTGAGCACCAATCGGAGCAGAACATCCGCCCTCAAGTGCAAACAAAAACGCACGCTCAATGGATGTCGCCAATTGAGAAGGTGCATGGTTCAGGTGTGCGACTTGTTGCTTCATCTCCTCTTTTCCCTTGCGTCCGATTACGACAATTGCCCCTTGTGCGGGCGCCGCCACCATCCAATCCAAGTCCACGACTTCACGCTCGTTTCCGCGCAACTGCAACCGTTCTAATCCCGCAGCAGCAAACACGCCCCCTCTCCACGGGTTGCTAGCGACCCGTGCTAACCGCGTCTCCACATTCCCTCGAAGCCCCACGATTTGATGATGCGGATTGCGTTGCAACCATTGCGCCTTTCTGCGAATACTGCCCGTAGCAATGATATTGGAATCAACGTCATTGCCAACCAAGACATCTTGGTGAGCGCCTCTTTCTAGAACAGCAAAAATTTCCAAATCTGGCAAAAGTTGCGTAGGTACATCTTTCATGCTGTGCACAGCTATATCCACCTCGCCCGATATCAATGCATCATCCAATGCCTTCGTGAAGATTCCCGTGCCCATCGCCTGCAAGGACCGATTTTGAATTCGATCGCCCTTCGTTTGAATGACGCAAATCTCCGTGTCGACTCCTATCGAATGCAGCGCATTAGCTACCGCGCGAGATTGGAATAACGCGAGATTGCTTCCACGCGATCCGATTCGCACCATCATGCTGTTCCGTTTTGGCCATTAAACACCCGTTGGAGCACATCGATATCGTCTTCTACTGAGCCACTCTGGTTGCGTAAATACGATGCTACTTGATTGGTTACTTTCTGTATCAGTCTATCCGTCAAATGGACCATAGAATCAGTCTCTATGTCCTTCTCACTCTGCATCCGACTCAATTCAATGTCACGGTAGCTCTTTAAATTCTGAGCCACCATTCCCAACAACGGTGCAACGTTTTGTGTCTGCACCCACGTGTCAAAACTGGTGAATTCTTCTTCTACTATGGCATTGGCCTTGGGATGTGGTCTCGGCGCGCTGCAAGCTGCTGTTTCGCGTAAGCACTGATTTCATCTACATTCAATAAGGTGACACCCGGTAAATGTCCCACTTCTGGATCCACATTTCTTGGCATACTCATATCCAAGATCAATAATTCCTGTTGCTCACCAACCATTTCACGCGGCACGGTATAACCCTGTGCGCCTGTTGCCACAATCAAAACCCGGGCGCCTCGAACGGCGGCTTCCAAGCTATCAATGGAACGACTCCGAAAACCGTGTTCTGCGGCAGCTGAATCTGATTTGCTTTCATCCCGATTGATAACTGTAATGGAAGCGCTACGAGCATGTTTCGCTAAATTTTTGCACGTATTTCGGCCCAACTTACCTAAGCCAAATAAGACAACATTGACCGCTTCGAGATTGGATAATTCAGACCGCATGTAGTGAATGGCACTGAATGCTACAGAAGTCGCGCCAGAACTGATTCCCGTTTCTGCCTTCACTCTCTTGCCGGCTTTCAGCGCGGATGAGACCACTCGATCTAGAAAGGGGATAGGCGTTCCTAATTGTTGCGTGCGTTTGAACGCCGCCTTGAGCTGGCCCGTGATTTCTGTGTCTCCGACGATTTGGGATTCCAAAGCGCAAGCAACGCGAAACAGGTGTTTGACCGCTGCTGGGCCAGACATGTGCCGGCACGATGACTTCCAAATGCTCTGTTTTACATCGATAAATTCACGTAAAACTAATTCTACCTCTTTTTTCGCGAGGTATGTCCAGTAGCATTCCACACGGTTGCAAGTCGCAAGAATCATAACATCGCGCGCCCCAGCCTTTGTCAAAATTGATATGATGCTCGACTGATCAGGCTCAGACAAACTGAACTTTTCACGGGTCTCAAAGTTCGCCTTGTGAAACGCAATGCTAATTGCTTCAAAGCGAGACATGGCCTCTTCAATCCTTCGCATGTTCAAAAATACCGCCAGTCCTCGCCAACCTTCAATTTCAATCGTAACGAAAGTGTCACAGGTACATAAAATGCACGAGAACAATGGCTCGATTACAGTGGTTTCATTTCTTTTGTCTCGTGCAAAAGTAATAATCACCAAAATCGCATGAAAAAAGGGGTTTTTCTCATCAACCTAGGTTCACCCAAAAGTCCAACGAAAGAAGATGTGCGGATTTACCTCGATGAATTCCTCATGGACCCACGTGTGGTTGACCTACCACAACCCCTTCGTTCCGTTCTCGTGCGCGGAATCATCCTAAATACCCGCCCGAAAAAATCAGCAGCAGCATATGCCAAGGTATGGACCGACGAAGGTTCTCCTTTGATTGTGTTTTCTGAACGGGTGAAATCCAAACTTGAAGCTAAGCTCGACAGTATTCCCGTGGTTTTGGGTATGCGCTATGGCGAACCAAGCATTGAACGCGGATTGGATGAGCTTACCGAACTGGGTGTCGACGACGTCCTTGTTGTCCCATTGTACCCCCAGTACGCCATGTCAACAACTGAGACTGTGGTTGAAAAAGTGCGAGAGGTCATAGAGCAGAAGCACGAGGGAATCCGAGTGCAGGGGGTTATGCCATTTTACAAGGACGAAAGTTACATCGCTGCCATGGCTGCATCTGCTCAGAAGGCTGCGAATCACGAAGCATATGATCGCATTCTATTTTCTTACCATGGTGTTCCAGAACGCCATATCCGCAAATCCGATCTTACGGGCTCGCACTGCAAAATCGATGGCACATGTTGCAATACTCCCAGTAAGGCCCACAAAGAGTGCTACCGTCATCAGTGCTTCGAAACGACCAAGCTTGTGGCGGAGGCGTTGAATATTCCGCTCGAGAAGTGCTTAAGTACCTTTCAGAGTCGACTGGGCATCGATCCTTGGTTGAAACCGTACACTGCAGATACACTGGAAAAGTTGCCAGACAACGGCATCACTAAATTGGCTGTTTTAACGCCCTCTTTTGTGTCAGATTGTCTCGAAACGATTGAAGAGATGGATATGGAGAATCGTGAAATTTTTGAAGAGGCAGGAGGTGTAGTGTACGATTTCATCCCCTGCCTGAACGACAGTGATCCATGGATAGACGCGCTAGAAACATGGGTGAAAGATTGGTGCGTCAATAAACTCCCAACGCAGCAGATCGCATGATGAGATACGAACGCTCCTCTTCACTGTTTGCCAGCGCTCAAAATTGCATTCCTGGAGGAGTTAACTCCCCGGTGAGAGCGTTCAAGTCGGTTGGTGGACATCCTATTTTTATGCGTAGCGCCAAGGGTGCATACCTTACCGACGTCGATGGAAACACATATATCGACTACATCAACTCGTGGGGGCCACAAATTCTCGGTCACGCCTATCCTCCCGTGATTGAAGCCATCCAAAAAGCAGCGGAAAAGGGCACGTCTTTTGGGACACCTACCGAACTAGAAACCCAAATTGCTGAACTCGTATGTACCATGGTGCCGTATGTGGAGCAAGTTCGAATGGTGAGTTCAGGAACGGAAGCATGCATGAGTGCCGTTCGTCTCGCACGCGGGTACACTGGTAAGGATAAAATCATCAAATTCGCCGGTTGCTACCACGGGCACTCCGACTCTTTCTTGATTCAAGCTGGCAGTGGAGCAGTGACTTTCGGCACCCCAAGTTCTCCCGGTGTAACCCATGGCACTGCCAAGGATACGTTGCTGGCTCAGTACAATGACCTTGCCTCTACATCGGCAATACTCGAATCAAGTGCTGGTGAAGTAGCCGCAATCATCGTCGAACCTGTTGCAGGCAACATGGGATGTATTCCCCCGCAACCGGGGTTTTTGGAAGGGCTACGTACGCTCGCCACTGAGCATAACGCCTTGCTCATTTTCGACGAGGTTATGACCGGTTTCCGGTTGTCAAAAGGGGGTGCCGCTGCATTGTACGGCATCACCCCTGACCTCGTGTGTTTCGGAAAAGTCATCGGGGGAGGTTTACCGGTTGGTGCCTTCGCGGGACCGCGGGAAATCATGACGCATCTTGCTCCGACGGGCCCTGTTTATCAGGCGGGAACTTTATCTGGCAACCCCCTAGCAATGTCTGCAGGCTATGCATTGTTGTCGGAATTGAATGAAAAACCCGAAACCTATGTGCAGCTGGAGGCGCGCGGCCGAAGCCTTGTTCAAGACATCGCCACAGTTCTCTGCGAGCTCTCCATTGCACACCAGATCAATCACGTCGGATCGATGCTCTCGGTTCACTTGTGCGAGGAGCCCGTAACGGACTTCGATTCAGCCAAATCTGGTGATAACGATGATTTCAAGACGTTGTTCCATCACATGCTATCCCAAGGCATTTACTTGCCACCATCGGCGTATGAATCATGGTTCCTATGCGCTTGCCTAGATGACTCCACCCACAACCGAACCATCGAAGCCTTCCGCTCTTTCCGATGATTTGAACTTTGTGGAATCAATGCCCTAAAATGGCGATTATCTCCGTGGAGGGCAAAATCGACGAACTCAAAGGCGAGCTGTTCAGCCTGACCGGAGATGTCAACTTCAAGAAGGCCCCCAATATGGGAGCAGTCTTGCAGGCAGCATTGGACTTTGTCCGCCGCAACTACAAAACGGAAAATCCGTTCATGCGGTAGACCTGACCCGCGGAAAATCACTTGATAACAACCCGCTCCCAGAACCGTCCAGCAGCCCCTTCCAGATCGATCAAATAAAGCCCTTGGGCCAAGTCCAAGTCGACGGTCGTTACGTTTGAATCTGCAACGCGACCGAAAGCCACACGTTGGCCGGATGCCGCGTACATGGACCATCGTACCAGACCAATTTCAGGACCCCAAGTGATGGAGAAGGTACCTCGGTTGGGGTTGGGGAAAATGCGCATCTTGTCCGTGCGCGGATCTTCAATTCCAAGGCCAATGCCTTCGCCGCACCCCACCACCACGAGCGTGTCCGAAGACAAGCAGGGCACAGTGGCAGACACGACGTAGGTACCTGCCTCGAAGGCAGTGAAAAATGACCCCATGGTGCCGTCGTTCCACAAGTAATCGTTGTAGCCAATACCGGCATCCAACACAGCAATTTCGCCGTCACATAGTTCAATGTCTGGACCCAAGTCAATGGGCGTCACCTCTGTCGTCAGCACTTCCACCTCATCTGTCACTATGCAAGTCGCCGTCTCCGCCGTCACCGCGTACGCCCCAGGTAAAGAAACCTCGAGGATCTGGGTATTCTCGCCCGTGCTCCAGGTGTACGACAAAAACCCTGGGCCCGCATCCAAAAGCTGGATAGCCCCGTCATTGCATAGCCCGAAATCCGCCCCCAAATCCAGACCAGGATCAGGAGCCACATCTACTTCTGTCGTACCGGAAACAACGCCGCAAGCCAGCGCCATGGTCGCCGTAATAACCACCGTTCCTGATGCTGGAAAGTCGACGAGGATTTCGCCATTGGCCAGCTCCGTGAAGCCAGCTCCCACCACCGTCCACTCTACGGTCCCTTCCAAGCATTCGCTTCCATAGACGCTGTAGGACTGCGGCGATCCTGCACAAACCGTAACTTCTCCTTCCAGAAAGAGGGATTCGCCGTGTACATAGCGGTGGAAGTAATTGCCAAAGCTGTTGATCAATGTTTGGAAATTGGCGAAAACCGGTTCGAATTGAGCTTGACCGGCGGGTAAATTCGGCGCCACGATACGCGCAATGTCGCCACCGAACGCGTTCTCGATATAGATGTTTCCATCGGGAGCGCGTTGGGGATAAAAGTAGACGATTCCGCTTGGCTGATTGATGAGGGCTGCGCCTGCCATGGGGTCTGATTCGTCTACATCGGTGAGGTCCAACTGGTAGATGCTCGTTCCAAACTCGCCCATAAAAAGGTACAAGTACTGCCCACTTCCGCTGAATTCCCATCCCACCACATCGCTCAACCCAAAATCAACTACCAGAGACAAGGCCCCAGAGGAAGCGTCAAAATCCATCAGAAAATTCCCGTGCATGACGCGATCGCCTTTGGCCGTTGGGGTCAGCGGCAAGGTGTAAAATACGTCCTGGGAAAGCTCCGAAACCACCGGATCCGATGCGACGCCCTCTTGCGTAACAAGCCAAGCCAAATAACGCCCTTCCAACTGGTCGTATGTGAGCAACCAAAAGTCCACGAGGTTGCAATGGCGCACACAGGTCAACGCCTCTTGTCCGTAGGTTCCCAAGAATTGGTTTTTTAAGGTCACATCCCCCAATCCGTCCTCCAACATTTCATCAATCAAGGAGTAGTACAGTCCGCCCTCCTCGGCATCTTCGGACAAGGACGAGTGGAAGACGAAGTACGTATCAGGGTCGCTCGGTCGCTGCACAATCATCGAGCCGTAATGGCTAGAGGTATTGCCGAGAAGTTCACCACCGTTGGGCATCACTTCATAATTGCGATTGAGCACTTCAGTGCCCGTACACAAGAATAACACATCGCCCGACGCATCGCATAAGGTGGTTTTGCAGTGATCGGCGTTGGGAGGCAAATTATTCTCGAGCACCGGAGCAGGAGGATCCGCATTGAAATCCAAGCCATAAGCGGATCCGAATGAATTGAAAAATAACCACTTGTTTGCTTCATTGCCCGAGACGCAGGTTCCCACGAACAAATTCAGCGGCTCCGACCAATCCGAACACGCAGGCCCAACGGCCAGTAGCTGAAGCGTGTAAGTACCAGAGGCCTCAAACTCGAAGAGGGGGTTCTCCTCCTCGGAGACAGGTTGACCGTCGATGTACCAAGTATAGGCCGTCGCACCGGTGGTGGTGTTCTCGACCTCAAATGCCCCACCCGTTTCGAACTGCACGGAACTACTCGTGAAGGTGGCCTCTACGGGACAGGTCACCACCACATTAAAGGTGGATGTTTCGGTGCAACCGGGCGCTTGTCCGTCCATAACCACCGAAACTAGGTACGATCCCTGCTCCTCGGGAACAAAAGTGAAATCCGCCGTTGTCGCTTGAGAAGCCCCGTCGACTAACCATTCGTACCCAACCGCGTTGGTAGAAGCATTGGTGAATACAACGCTGCCACCCACTTCCAATTCCAAGGGAGTGGACGAGATGTTCAC
>CALGDB010000026.1 GCA_937884175.1 uncultured Flavobacteriales bacterium | reverse complement strand
TCACCTGTGGGTGTGCGTATTGTGCCTTCTGCCCGACCATCCGCGAAGCGCAAGTCGAGCTGCGCACGGGCCACCCCTTCTTGTTGAGCGCTGTCTTCGCCGAACCAAACATCCCAACAACCAGCAATGGGTTTGCTGGCCGCAGGCAAAGTAGTTTCTCTCAAGGTGAACGGGACTTGGTAAGCGCCGTTTTCGCTGGCTAGACGCAGGGAATCGGTCCACTGTCCTGTGTTTTCAGTATTCAAGGTGAGGGAACCATTGAATACGGGAACCCGGAATGCGTTGTGGCCGATGCGGTCGATTTGAATGGTCTCCCCCCCATTATCAATCACCCACACTGAGTCGCTAATCGAAACCGAAAAACTAGCTTCAATTGAATCATTCAATACGAAGACCACCCGGTCAAATGTTGGGGTTTGTGTTGGGGGTGTTCCACACGCTGCCAACGAGGCAACCGCAAGAATCAAGAAGGTTTGGCGCATCAACCGAGGTCGAATTTGATACCTTGAGCCAGCGGCAATGTTCGGCCGTAATTGACAGTATTGGTTTGTCGGCGCATATATGCTTTCCACGCATCAGAGCCTGATTCGCGGCCACCGCCTGTTTCCTTCTCTCCGCCAAATGCACCGCCGATCTCAGCACCGGAAGTGCCGATGTTGACGTTCGCTATACCGCAATCAGACCCGCTTGCACACAGGAACGCCTCAGCTTCCCGGACGTTGTTGGTCATGATGGCTGAGGACAGCCCTTGTGCGACGTCGTTTTGCATGGTAATGGCCTCATCCAACTCGTCGTAAGGCATGATGTACAACAAAGGTGCAAAGGTTTCGTGTTGGACAATCGCGAGGTCGTTGGACGCCTCAGCAATGGATGGGCTGACGTAACAACCGCTTTCATATCCAGGGCCCTCGAGTTTCCCTCCCTTCACAACAAATTTTCCTCCTTGGTTTTCGACCGCCTGAAGCGCGTCCAAGTACATTTGAACGGCATCTTGGTCGGTCAGTGGTCCGACGTGGTTGTTTTGATCGAGGGGGTTGCCGATGCTCAGTTGCTGGTAGGCACCCGCCAACACGTTTTTGACTCGGTCGTAGATGGACCGGTGGATGATCAAACGGCGCGTGGAGGTGCAACGCTGGCCGCACGTTCCGACAGCACCAAACACTGCTGCTGGTACCACCATATCGAGGTCGGCGTCCGGTGTGATGATGATGGCGTTGTTTCCGCCCAATTCGAGCAAAGCACGGCCCAATCGAGCGCCGACTGTAGCACCAACGGCTTTACCCATTCGTGTGCTTCCGGTCGCACTAACGAGCGGAATGCGGCTATCGGCGCTGATTTTCTCACCGATGTTGGCGTAGCCGTTCACGACACATGATAAAGCCGCGGGAACGCCGTTGGCTTCAGCGACTTCGTTCCAAATGTGCTGGCAAGCAAGGGAACAGAGCGCGCTCTTTTCAGAGGGCTTCCAAACGCACGAGTCACCGCAGATCCACGCAAGGGCCGTGTTCCAAGCCCAAACCGCGACAGGGAAGTTGAAAGCAGAGATGATTCCAACCACCCCGAGCGGGTGGTACTGTTCAAACATGCGGTGCTCTGGCCGCTCGGAATGTGTGGTCATTCCGTAGAGTTGACGACTCAGCCCAACCGCAAAGTCACAAATATCGATCATCTCCTGAACCTCGCCCAAACCTTCTTGCAGTGACTTACCCATCTCATAACTCACCAAGGCGCCTAACGCACTTTTCTTCTCGCGAAGGGCATCTCCGAATTGACGCACGACCCCTCCCCTTTTTGGAGCCGGTACAGTTCGCCATTCAACAAAGGCGGCTTGGGCCGCTGCAATGACGCGCTCGTATTCTTCCTCGGTTGCACTTGTAAGCGAGGCAATGACTTTGCCGTCGACAGGTGAAATAGATTCAATGACGGGTCCAGTGCCAAATGCGTCGGTACCGATCATAACACCGGGGTTGGTGGGTTGAATGTTGAGCTCGCGGAGTATGTTTCGGATGTCCATAGTGATGAAATATTCAGCCGCAAAGGTAGTTTGG
>CALGDB010000025.1 GCA_937884175.1 uncultured Flavobacteriales bacterium | reverse complement strand
CGGAAGAGCCACGGACTTCGATACGCGCGAGGCGATGGCCAGAACAGCCCGGAGGTAAATCGCCAATTGTATGACCCGGTGCATGGCACGGCCGCCCCGGCCACTGAAGTGGGTACGCGCGAAAATCTGCATGGCGCGGTAAAACACCAGCACGTAATTCAACGAACCTTTTTTGGTGCTTTCCCCTTTATAGTGCACGATGGAAGTCTTGGCAAAATAGTGGTTCTCATACCCCCCTTTTATCAGGCGCCAGCTCAAGTCGATGTCCTCTCCGTACATGAAGTACTGCTCATCGAGCAATCCCACTTCATCGAGTGCCGACGCCCGCATCCACATAAAGGCGCCGCTCAAAATCTCGATGGGCTGGGATTCGTCTTTTGACAAATTCCCCATGTAATAGCGGTTGAGCCGAGCAGAACGAGGGGCCAATCGGTACAGCCCTGAAATCTTCCAGAAGGCCGCGCTCGGAGTTGGAATTCCGCGCTTCGATTCCGGCAGGTAGCGGCCAGCACCATCGACCATGGGAACGCCCAAGCCGCCCAAGCGGGGCCGGGCATCGGCGTACTCCAAGCACTTCAACAAGGTGTCTTCCTGAATGATGGTGTCGGGATTCAATAGCAACACCCAACGGCCTTTGCTCTGGCGAATGGCGAGGTTGCTACCCTTTGAAAAGCCCAAATTCTTTTTGGAATCGATCAAATGCACTTCAGGGAACTGGCGCCGAACCATCGCACACGAACCGTCCACGGAATTGTTGTCGACCACAAACACCTCCGCTGCATAGCCCGCCTGTTCCAGCACTGCAACACCCGCCCGCAGCGAGAGCAGGCACTGGGATAGAAAGTGTTCAACGTTGTAATTGACAATGATGACCGAAACGTCCACGGCTTGAAGTTAGGAGGTATACGGTAAGCGCTGCTTCAGGCTCTGCACCAAGGTAGCTTCGTCCGCATGCTGCATGTCTTCACCCACCGCCAAGCCGCGAGCGATGGCCGTGACTTCCACCTCGGAATTGGCCAATTTTCGAAACAAGTAAAACGCCGTGGTCTCGCCTTCCATGGTTGCCGGTAAGGCAAAAATGACCTCGGTGCGCTGGTCGGTGTCGGCGCCGTTATGCTGCTCGAGTCGCTGAACGAGCGTATCGATGTTGAGGTCGTTAGGGCCGATGCCGTCCATGGGACTGATCACGCCTCCCAAAACGTGGTATTTGCCGCGGTATTGCCCGGTCGATTCCAACGCCAGCAAATCCCGGATGTCTTCCACAACACAAACCAATGCCTCGTTGCGCGCGGGATCAGCGCAAATGGAGCACACTTCGGCTTCCGTTAAGTTGTGGCATTGCTGGCACGCATGGATTCCCTTTTTCATCGCCTGGAAGGCTTCGGCAAAAGCGTCCACCTGTTCGTCCGAGCGGTTCAACAGGTTCAGCACGAGGCGCAGCGCGGTTTTACGGCCCACACCCGGCAGCGATGCCATTTGGTCAACGGCCGCTTCAATCAACCGCGAAGGAAGTTCCATGGTGCAAATTTACAGGCGGATGCTCATCTTTGGGGCATGACTCCAACGACGGTTCTCCTGATTTTCTGTGGATATGTTGCGGTGCTGCTGCTGGTCGCTCGACTGACAGCGAGCCACGGAGCTCAAGACGGCGATGCACATTTCTTTGTCGCAAGCAAAAAGGCCCCTTGGTACGCGGTCGCTTTTGGCATGTTGGGGGCTTCGCTGAGCGGGGTCACGTTCATCAGCGTACCGGGCTGGGTGGCCTCGCAAGGGTTCACCTACATGCAGATGGTGCTCGGCTACCTGGTCGGGTACGGTTTCAT
>CALGDB010000024.1 GCA_937884175.1 uncultured Flavobacteriales bacterium | reverse complement strand
TTGGAAGTTCCGTCTGCAACAATCGTCGCACCTGCACTGACAACAAGGCTTCCCGCTTCTTGGCTAAAGATGTAATCCTCGCGCGGCGAAGGATTGCCGTTGGGCAATGTATAGGTCAAGGTATCGCTGACAATTCCCGTCCTCCCTTGAATGACGGTCCCCGGCAAAATGGTCAACGCATCCCCGGGGTTGACAAAGACCGTCTCCGTCAACACGTAAAGCGAATCGCACGACCACGTCACCGTTCCAGTGCCCATACCTTCGGCATCACCCACTTCAACAATGGGACGGTCGGCTACAGGCGGACAGTCGCATGGCCCCAATTGAGCTGACGCCAGAGACGACGAAAGGGCCATTGCTCCCCCTGTCAAAATGTGAACGAATGCACGTTTCATACCGTTGATTAAGCACCTATAATTTACGCAAATTCCCGCAGATTCTTGATTCTAACTGCCGGTGAAACGTTCAGAACCCACTAATTTTGACACATGGAATGGAAAGTTGTTCTCTTCGCTATTGCACTGCTCGCTATCGGGTTTGCAGGGATTGCCATCAAAATCCTCGTAAAGAAAGATGGGCAATTTGCAGGAACCTGTGCCAGCCAGAACCCGCTTCTCAACAAGGACGGAGAAGCGTGCTCCCTCTGTGGAGCGCGCCCAGAGGAGCAGTGCAAGGCTGAGGAAACCGCTTGACCTGTGGTGCTCGTTTTATCGAATCACTAGGTCTTCCCAGCCCACTGACTGCCACGTCTCCCACTCTCCTGTCCCTACATCACTGATAAAGTACGCCTCGACGCGCTCAAACGGGTTGGCCGCTCGATACGTTTCAATGAAGCGCTGTCCCTCTTCAGGCCCCCAGACCATACACGCCGTGGCGAGCGCATCTGCGGTACTGGTATTGACCGCGTGCACCGTGGCGCTGAGCAGACCGTGCTGCACCGGATAGCCATTGAAAGGGCTGATGGTATGCGAGCGCCTGACGCCACCCTCTTTGTAGAACTTGCGGTAATTCCCACTGGTGCAAATAGCCGCATCGGTGATGCCGACAATTGCTTGGAGTTCGCGTTGGGCCAATCCGTCTTCGGATTCAATGGGCCGATCAATGGCTATGCGCCACGGATTATCGTCAGAACGCTTCCCGCCGCACCGAACCTCTCCCCCTACTTCGACCATAAAATCCGACACTCCTCGGGATTGCAGCAATTCAGCGAGTAAATCCACCGTCATCCCCTGAGCAATGCCATTGAAATCAATTCGGGTCTGTGGGTCCCGCTTCCGTACTGTCGTAAATCGGTATTTCTTCGCCTCCGTGACTTCGTTCAAGTCAATGCGTTCAAATGACAGCCCCACATGCGGCATGATTGCCTGTACGTCCTCATCCGTGACTTCAGAGCGCTTGGATAGACCAAAGCCCCACAATTCAACCAACGGTTGGACCGTCGGATCAAAAGCCCCCTGAGAAGCCGCATGCAAGTCAAGCGTCTGGGCCCAGATGGACGACCACAAGCCGGTGCCATCGACAAATTGAAACAGGGAATCCGAACGATCGAAGGCATTGATGGCGTTGATCCGTGACGCTGGGCGCCATAGATTGAATTCGACGTCAACGGCTTCGAGCACTGAATCTATTGCTGCCTGCGGGATAGAATCTGCCCCGTGGTATTTGACCATATAGGTCGTGCCCTGGGTTTCGCCCGTGTGCACTATATCCGTTACCGCTGGTGGAGGGGTGCCGCACCCAGAGAACAACAAGGCAATCAGGCCTAAAACGCCAACACCCCGCAGCACAGATGCCGCAGGGTGTTGGTTCGTTTTGAGATTGGAATTAGCCTCCAAAATCATCGAAGCTTACGTTTTCGGGTGGAACCCCCCAATCGTCGCACATCTTCAGAACCGCTTGGTTCATCAGCGGTGGCCCACAGAAGTAGAACTCAATGTCCTCAGGTGCATCGTGGTGCGCTAATTGGTGTTCAATTACCGCATTGTGCACGAAACCGAGGAAACCGTCGCCCTCGTCGTTCACGTCCTTCTTCACCGTCCAATCGTCTTCCTCAGCAGGCTCCGAAAGCACCACGTGGAAATCGAAATTCGAGAACTCCGCTGCGATCTTATTGAAATCGTCCAAGTAGAACAGCTCGCGCTTAGAGCGTCCACCGTACCAGAAGGTGACCTTGCGGTTCGTCTTCAAGGTGTGGAACAAGTGGAACAGGTGCGAGCGCATGGGAGCCATGCCTGCTCCGCCGCCTATGTAGACCATTTCCGATTCCGTTTCCTTGATGAAGAATTCACCATACGGTCCAGAGATGGTCACCTTGTCCCCTGGCTTCTGAGCGAACACGTAGGACGAACAGATCCCGGGATTGACCTGCATCCAAGCATTGCGCGCTCGGTCCCATGGCGGGGTGGCGATTCGGATATTCAACATCACGATGTTGCCCTCTGCCGGGTGATTGGCCATAGAGTAGGCCCGAACAATGGGTTCTTCGTTGATCATCTTCAAATCCCACAAACCGAACTTATCCCATTCGCTTTGGAAGGTATTCGGGTCCTCGTGATGCTCGGGGTGGGCTGCGATGTCGATGTCTTTGTAATCGACTACGGTTTCAGGCACGTCCACTTGGATGTAGCCACCGGCTTCGAAGTCCAACGTTTCACCCTCAGACAAACGAACGACAAATTCCTTGATAAACGAGGCGACGTTGTAATTCGAAACCACCTCGCACTCCCACTTCTGAATGCCGAACACTTCTTCGGGGACCTGGATCTCCATGTCCTCTTTAACCTTCACTTGGCACCCCAAGCGCCAATTGTCAGCGATTTCTTTGCGGGAGAAATGCGGCTCCTCTGTCGGCAGAATAGATCCGCCTCCTTCACTTACTTGGCATCGGCACTGGACACAAGTCCCGCCGCCACCGCATGCGGAAGGCAAGAAGACACCGTTGTTACCCAACGTCGTAAGCAGGGTGCTTCCGCCGTCTACCTCCAGGGTTTGTTCCCCGTTGATTACGATGGTCACTTTACCACTGGGCGAAAGTTTTGCCTTCGCAAACAGTAGCAATCCGACCAACAGGAGAATGACGGTCAGGAAGAATACAATGGTCAGTACAATGGTCGTTGTCATCTTATCAAATTTCAATGCCCATGAAACTCATGAAAGCAATGCCCATGAGTCCCGTGATGATAAACGTGATGCCCAAGCCCTTTAACGGAGCCGGAACGTGCGAGTAGCGAATCTTCTCCC
>CALGDB010000023.1 GCA_937884175.1 uncultured Flavobacteriales bacterium | reverse complement strand
CCACAAAGACTTACCGCGATGTACGCCTTGTAGGGGCGCCTCCTTCAGCGGTGGGGAAATTCGGCGGAGACACCGACAACTGGGTATGGCCGCGCCACACGGGGGATTTCAGCATATTCCGCATCTATGCGGACGCGAATAATGAGCCGGCGGATTACAGCGAAGCCAATGTTCCCTTTCAGCCCAAACATCATTTCCCCGTAGACCTTGGTGGGGTCAAGGAGGGGGACTTCACCATGGTTTTTGGATTCCCCGGCCGCACCGAGCAATACTTGACCAGCGATGCGGTGACATACGTTGTCGAGCACTTGAACCCAGCGCGCATCGAGATGCGTGACGCATCATTGGCTGTAGTCAATGCAGCCCGCGCCAGTTCACCGGTCTTGCGCATTGCATACGCAGACAAGCAGAGTTCCATCGCCAACGCTTGGAAGAAGTGGATAGGGCAAAACACTGGCTTGAATGAATTGGACGCCGTGGGCAAAAAGCTCGAACTCGAAGCGGAGTTCATGGCCCGGGCGGCGGCAGCGGACAATTTGTCGTGGATGCAGTTGATCAGTAACATGCAAGCGGCCAACGCAGAACGCAATCCGTACATGTTGGCGCGAAGCCTATTCATTGAGTGGGTGTATTACGGTCCTGATGCCTTGAACTATGCGTGGTCATTTGCCCCGCTGGTTGAACGGTGGGAAGTCACGCAGGCCGCTGGTGAAGTCGATGCCGTGATTGCGCAGTTGCAGGCTCGCACCGAAGACCATTTTAGGCAGTATGACGCGACCGTTGATCAGGACATCATGGCGGCCCTCGTGGCCCCGTACTTTGATCACATCGATCCCGTATTCGTTCCGGAAGCCCTTCAGCCTGCGGAATCCGACCCCGAGAACTGGGCAGCGCGCACCTATGCGAAGTCCGTATTCGACGACCGCGATGCGGTTGAGGCATTATTGGCCAAAGGCAGCGCCAAGGCGTTTGCCAAACTTTCCAAGGACCCCTTGTATGCCCTCATCAAATCCATGCGCAACGCGTATTTCGATCGTGTTGCAGCTGGATATGGTGCCGCCTCGGCGGAACTTGATTCGCTGACTGGGATGTACACTTATGGCCTGCGCGCTTTGTTCCCGGAGCGCGCTTTTTTCCCGGATGCGAACAGCACCTTGCGCCTGACTTATGGAAAGGTGGAAGGGTCATCTCCATATGATGGTATGACCTACCTTCCGTTTACAACGGCGAAAGGTATTTTGCAGAAATACATCCCCGGCGATGTCGACTTCGACTTGCCGGCGGATTTGGTTGCGGCACTTGAGGAAGGATACTGGGGAGAATATGCCAATGAAGAAGGCGAGCTTCCTGTATGCTTCACGGGATCCAACCATACCACTGGAGGGAACTCGGGTTCACCAGCCATCGATGGGGACGGTCACCTTGTGGGCATCAATTTCGACCGGTCTTGGGAATCGACCATGAGCGATATTCTATTCGACGGCTCACGCTGCCGCAACATCATGGTTGACATTCGGTACGTGCTGTGGATCACCGATGTGTATGCAGGAGCCGGCCACCTCGTCGAAGAGATGGACTTGGTTCGCTAAAGACTGTATGAGGCTTAGGCTACGCCAAGAAGGCGATGATGGTTATCACCAATCCAAACAGAATTAGCGCAAAAACGACAGGTCCGCCGATTTCATTTTGTTCCGGTTCTGCGTGGTGTCCTTGGTCGTGAGAAGGGTCGTGTGCCATGCAGCAAAAATAACGGATTCTTCCGCATTTTTTGTCGTGGGCTGGTGCAACCCTTGATGCGTTGGTGGTGTTTGGGTGTAAAGGATTGATTATCTTCGGAGTTTGACCACCAAATTGAAACCTATGTTGGTATTTTCGACTCGTTTTTGCACGCTTCCGTGCGCGCTGCTTTCATGCCTCTACCTAGCCATGGCTCCGGCTTGGAGCCAATGCGCTGACGACGAAACTACCATCGAGGTGGTCATCGAACCGGACGGCTATCCCAACGAAATTTCATGGGAACTTTCTTACCAAGGCAACGTTATCGCGTCGGGCGGTGCAGAAGGAGACGTCATTTGTTTTGATGCTAACATCGAACAGCCCTGCTTGCAATTCAGCATGTTCGATTCGTACGGCGACGGCATCTTCGCTCCCGGTGGCTACACGCTCTACCAAGAAGGCATGGAAATCGCATCCGGAGGTGATTACGGGTACGGCGAGACGGTGAACTTTGATTGCGCACCGGGGTCCACATGTAACGATGCTTTCGAGCTTGATGAATCGGATTACGGTACCATTGAGCAATCCCAAGGCAATGCGTGGTATGTTTTCACGCCGCCTGCCAATGGTATGTACGAATTCAATACTTGTGGATCCGGCTGCGATACCAAGCTCTGGATTTATGACTACTGCAACATGGGCAGCTTCGATAACACCAACGAGGGCTCAATTTATTATGACGATGAAGAAGGCGGGTGCGGTGATGAAGCTAACTTGACGGTGCTGTTGGAAGGCGGCGCTCCCGTTTGGATCCGAATGGGGTTAGGGGCGCCTGATTACGCATCACTTGTTGATCTTGAATCTGAGTGGGCGTACCATGACCACGGCGAGGACCTGGGTGCTGAGTGGACCGCAGCGGATTACGACGATGCCGATTGGGATTCCGGAAATGCGGAACTAGGATACGGTGATGGAGATGAAGCGACCACGGTATCATATGGTGATAACGCATCGGATAAACACATTACGACGTACTTCCGTCACGCTTTTGAACATACCGGGGAATCGGGTTCAGGAATGGAGGGCTTGTTGCGCTTGCGCCGCGATGACGGCGCTGTGGTCTACCTTAACGGGGTTGAGATCATGCGAAGCAACATGCCTGACGGATTCGTGAATTCCGAAACCACAGCGTTGAGCGAAATCATCGGCGGGAGCGAATCGCAGTTGTACGAATACCCTGTCGTGCTCAACATGAACAACGGGTTGAATGTGCTGGCGGTTGAAGTTCACCAAATCAATTCAACCAGTTCGGACGTCAGTTTCGATGCCGAATTGTTGTTGGCCGATCCCGATGGCACGTGTGCCGAGGGCTTTGATTGGGTGTTCAATTTTGTCGGTCCTGCAACAGGTTGTACAGATGAAGAAGCCTGCAACTACAACCCGCTCGCAGAGGTGGACAGCGGAGATTGTATTTATGCCGGAGATCCAGATTGCACCGGTCCAGATTTAATTGTGAGTGCAGAAGCCATAGTCAACAGCCTGTCGACCCAAGTGATGCAGGTGAGCGAGACAGACTGCTACATCGACGAAGGCTGCTTGAATGGCTACGGCGATCGGGAGTTGGTGCGCTTCACGACCCACATCCTCAACATCGGAACACTTGATTACTACATCGGTGTGCCCAGCCAGGCGGACAACAACCAGTTTGAATGGGGCGATTGCCACAGTCACTGGCACCACAAAGGTTATGCGAAGTACGATCTGTTCACGCTTGATGGCCAGTACATCCCCATTGGATTCAAAAACGGATTTTGCGTCATGGACCTCGAGTGCAGTGGCGGCGGTACCGGCCAGTATGGCTGCGGAAATATGGGCATTTCAGCGGGCTGCGGTGACATTTACGGTTCTGGGTTGAGCTGCCAATGGATTGATGTGACCGATGTCGAGGACGGCACCTATTACTTGATCGTTCGGGCGAACTACGATTTCATCCCGGATGCCCTCGGTCGAGCCGAGAATTCATATGACAACAATCACGCAGCCGTCTGCATCAACCTCGACCGATCGACCGGTGAATTGGAAGTGGCCGTCATCGATGACTGCGAGCCGTTCAGTGATTGCGAAGGCACGGAGTTCGGCACGGCTGAGGCGGATTGCAACGGCGATTGCAACGGTACGGCCTTGATGGGCGACCTCGATAATAACGGCGCACAGGAGTTCGCCGACGCCGTGGCATACGTCGAGCACATATTGGGAAATGACATCGAAGCATTGCCGTGCACCGACGTGGACCAAGACAATGACATCACGGTAACGGATGCCGCCCACTTGGCGCTCTGTCAGCTTTTCAACGAGCTCCACCAGCATCCCGATAGCTCGGGAATCCATGACAAGTGCGAGTTCCCGGTGAACCACATTGTCAATCCTTTCGATACAGTGCATTTCACCGTCGGTGCCGTCAACTGGGGCCAGCAGTACATGGATATTTACGTGCACAACCCTAACAACCGAATCGTCGGATACCAGTTCTCCATGAGCGGCATGGCGATTTCTTCTGCGGTGAGCCTCGCGGACCCCATTGAGTATTCCATTACGCCTTCCTTCACGCCCGGTGGAGTGGAGGTCATTGGCCTGTCATACGAGGATATGAGTTTCCCAAAGCACTATGAGTTTGTGCCGCTGGTACGCCTGTACTGGGCGTCCATTGAAGACGAAGTGTGTATTGATTTCGTTACCGACGTCGTAAACGAGGTCTACCACAACACGCTGAATGTTATTGAGGAAGGGTGCGTAACCGCGAGTGGTGTTGCCGAAACCATGGATGCTGAAGCGCCTATGCTGTATCCCAATCCGATGACGGACTACGCCACGTTGCGGTTTGCCAATCCCACCCGGCAACCCATGCAGTTGACCATCACCGACCCTACCGGTCGTGTAGTTCACACCGCGAATCCCACAGGCATCTCTTATACCATTGATCGCGGTGCGCTGCGAAGTGGAACCTACCTTTACACCCTATCTGGACCTGCAACGCCAGTATTTACCGGCCAATTGAACATTCAATGATGCGTAAGCACCTCTTGAACATCCCTTTCCTTGCCACCATTGCCTGCTTGGTTGTCTCAGCAGCCTCAGCGCAAGTCATCATCAATGAGTTTTCGGCCAGCAATTACACGCTGGGCGTCAACGGTGACAACGAAGATTACATCGAATTCTACAACGAAGGCCCTACGGCGGTTGACCTCGACGGGTACTGGTTATCCGATAATCCGGACAATCCTCAGATGTTTGAAATTCCGGATGGTACGACTGTGCCAGCGGGTGGCTATCTGCTGATTATTTGCTCTAACGAGGGGGAAGTCCCCGAGAATCTCTACGTCGGAGGCAGTCTGAATACGAATTTCAAGGTGACGCAGACGATGGCGGAATCGGTGGTGTTCTCAGATCCCGCCGGTAACATCCTAGAATCGTACACCTTTTACGAAGATTGGACACCGACGCAAGCCGACCACAGCTGGTCTCGTGACACCGATGGCGTGGCAGGTCAATGGCGCGTGTGCACAGATCCCACTCCGGGCAATCCCAACGGTGGTGACTTCTACACGGAGTATGCGCCGACGCCGCAGTTCCAAGAAGAGTCCGGTTTTTACGCGGGAGGCACCAACGTTGCTATTACAGCCCCGGCTGGCTACGACATCCGATATACGACGGACGGGTACGCACCGAACCAAGGTAGCCCCTTGTACACGGGCCCCATCGCGGTCAATGAAACGACGGTCATCCGCGCGCGGTGTTTTGACCCTTCCGGCGCCTACGCGGGATCTCACGTCAACACCAACACCTATTTCACCGGCGATGACAACCACAGCATCATTGTGGTTTCTGTCTCAGGCGATGGCCAAGAGGATGGTACATGGCCAGGTGGCTGGGGTGGGGGAGCTGACGAGCCGTGCCACATTGAGTTTTTCCATCCCGACGGTACTTATTGGTGCGAGGGTTCAGGCGACTCCAACGAGCACGGCAACGACTCGAATGCCTACCCGCAAAAGGGATTTGATTACATCACCCGCGATCAGATGGGCCACAGCTTCGGCTTGCTGGAGCCACTCTTCCACGTGAAGGAGCGCGACGTGTACCAGCGTCTGATTTTCAAGGCTGCGGCGAACGATAATTACCCGAGCTCAGGGGGCGGACACATCCGCGATGCCTACGTGCAGACGTTGAGTCATTTGGCTGGTTTGAAGGTTGATGAAAGGACAAGTGAGAGTTGCATAGTATACCTAAACGGCGAGTACTGGGGAGTTTATGAGTACCGTGAAAAAGTGGACGATCTAGATTTCACGACCGAATACTATGATCAGCCGAGGCATTTTGTGGACTTTATAAAAACATGGGGAGGCACTTGGATTGAATATGGAGACGATAACGATTGGTATGACTTAGTTGACTTCGTTACTGGCCAAGACATGACGGATGCGGATAACTATGAATACGTGCAGAGTGTTTTCAATACAATGAGTTTGATAGATTATTACTTATTGAATTCATTTACGGTTTGCGCAGACTGGTTAAATTGGAATACAGCATGGTGGAGGGGCCGACATCCCGATGGCAACGGAAAGAAATGGCGCTATGCACTGTGGGACATGGATAATACATTCGGTCACGGAGCGAACTACACTG
>CALGDB010000022.1 GCA_937884175.1 uncultured Flavobacteriales bacterium | reverse complement strand
ACCTAATTTGCTCGCCCCGGCACCCTCGTAATTCCGTAGCCCGGTGAAACTCAAACCAATACCTACAGCGGTTGCTGTCACGACAATCCAAAAGAACCCCTGCTCCAAGCTGCTCAAAAATTGAACGAAACTGTCGGGGTTATGCTCTAAGATGCTACCAAACCATTCTTTGAATGACGGTCCGAGGATATCTGCTGATACGTGTGCGACAGCGACGGACCCAAAGGCCACACCGCCAATGATCATTAAGTCTGTAAACGATGGCACGCGGGCAATGCCCAACTGGAAGGCCTCAACCTTCTTTTTGAGTTCATCCACTGCCGAAGCATCCGCTTTTAGTTTGCGGTCGAGCGCAGCGCTCATGCCCGCTCCGACCAGCAAAAAGGGCATCCACAGGTTGGCGACAAACACATCCACGATGAGCATGGCTGAAAACTGATCGTCCGTGGTCATGGAAATTTCTTTCAACGCCGCCTGATTGGCACCTCCGCCGATCCAGCTACCTGCGACTGTGGACAGTCCACGCCAGAAGGCGTCCGGCGCATCGCCACCAAGTACCGCGGGCTCGATGAAGCTCACCCCCCAGAGTGCCAGTGGCCCCCCGATGATGATGCCGATGGTCGCGGCAAAAAACATGATGATGGCCTTTGGCCCAAGGTCCCAGATGCCCTTTAAGTCGATGCTCAGGCAAAGCAGTACCAGGCTAGCTGGCAACAGGTAGCGGGAGGCCACGAAGTACAAATTGGACGCTTCGCCGTCGACCAGTCCAAGGCTGTTGTACATCGCTGGCAAGAAGTAGCAGACTAACAGCGACGGGATGATGGTGTAAAACCGCTTAAACTGAGGAAGTGTGCTGCTGTAAAAGACCAAGGCCAGTGTCGTCACCAGCAAGCCGAGCACCACGGCGTCGTTCGTTATCAATGAGTCCATGGGCTGCAAACTAATGAATTTATGCGCCGGCTGGGTATGAAAAAACCCCGGCGAAACCGAGGTTTTTCATCATGCAGGAAAGCTTGATTATTGGAAGGAGATCAATTCCACTTCGAAGATCAAAGCCGCATACGGTGGGATGGGACCGTTTGGGTTGGGGTTCGCGCCGTAAGCCAATTCTTGTGGGATATAGAATTTGGTCTTTCCACCGGGCTTCATGAGTTGCAGCCCTTCGGTCCATCCTTTGATGACGTTGCCCAAGGGGAAGGAGATGGGTTCGCCGCGCTTGTAAGACGAATCGAATTCGGTGCCGTCGATGAGCGTGCCGCGGTAGTGCACGGTCACGGTAGATGCGGCAGTCGGATTTTCACCTTCTCCGACGGTGAGGTGGGTGTACTGCAACCCTGATGCTGTTACGTTGACGTCTTTGTTCTTCGCGTTTTCCGCCAAGAAGGCTTCGCTTTCCGATTTAGCTGCTGCTCCGGCAGCTTCTTTCTTGGCTTGGAAGAATTCACCCACCATGGCGTTGGCCTGTTCAGGGGTCATGCTAGCTGAAGCGGCCATTTGCTCAGTGAGGCCTTTGGCCATATCGTCGGTTGAGATTTCGTTGAGGCCTTGGTCTTGCAAATTCTTCGCGAACAAAATGCCAAGGGCATAGCTAATGGATTCCATAGAAGGAGTGGTTTGGGCTCGGCCAGGAGCGACGAGCAAGATGATGAGAGAAAAGAGCGTTACCGCTTTTATAATGTGTTTCATGGTGAAATTATTTCGAGGTTGAGGCGTCGCGGGTAAACACCCAATCGTCCGCAGATGAAAGGTTGGGATCGTAGGCGTATCCCATTCCTGTGAATTGTTTCAAGTCTTCCGGGTTGGTCCATTGGTGTTGGACGATGTGCCGCGCCATGGTGCCCCGGGCTTCCTTCGCATACGCCATTTTGGCCTTGTATTCAGTCCCAACTAATTCCTTGAAGGCGGGGGTGATGACCCGCCCCGAATAGGTTTTTGCGATGGCCGCTTTGCTGTATTCGTTGCTGGCCAAATTGATGATCAGGCCTTTGGCGTCGGCTTCAATGCGCTGCTGGATGCGGTCGCCCCAGAATGCATATAGATTTGGGGTTTTGGAGGTGATGGCCCACTTCAACCCCATTTCAAGACGGTAGGGCTGCATCAGGTCAAGGGGCTGCAGCACGCCATATAGTCCGGACAGAATCCGCAGGTGCCGTTGGGCAAACGCACGGTTGGCATCGCTCCACGTGCGGGCTTGAAGCCCCGTGTACACCGCTCCCTTGAAACAATGGGCAGCAGGCCGGGCATTGGCTGCGGAAAAGGGGGTGTTCCAGCTGCTCGCCCATTCGACCGTCTGCGCAGCGATGCTCGGATTGACGCTCATCAGTCCTTCCACTTTTTTCGCGCTCAATCGCTTCAACTTGGCCATCAGCTGTTCCGATGCCTCGAGAAACGCTGGAAGCGTGCTGTCCTCGACCGGAGGTGCATCTTCAAAGGAGAGCGTTTTGGAAGGTGATAAGAGGATGAGCATAAGCGACCGCAAAGCTAGCATTCAAGGCCAGTGAATCCAATTCGCGTATATTCGAAATCCAAATCTTAACCCCATCGCGATGCGTGCCTTTTTACTTGCATTCCTCTTGTCATTCGCTTCTCTTTTCGTGTGCTCACTTCCCGCCGCACAGGCGCAGTGTGAAGCAGGCGAAGTGGCCATCGAATTCGTGATCGATACGGACGCATGGGGCTACGAATTGTACTGGGAGCTCACACCTACCGGAGTGGCATGCGGAGGCGAAAATTTTATCGCTAGCGGAGGTAATTCGGCCAATGTAGGTTGCGATGGAGCCGGCACCGGCGGCAACGGTGGCACCACTTACGGTAACAACGCCATCTACACTGAAGGGCCGTTTTGTGTCGCGGAGGGTGCGTTGGTTGACTTGATTCATGTGGACAGCTACGGCGACGGCGGCAATCGATTTGACCTCTACATGGACGGCATTTTATCAGGAATTTTCAATGGAACGGGATACGGCAACGTGTGGACGTTTACGGCAGGGGAGAGCTTGTTCATTGACAACGACGTCCCGTGCGATGCGGCTCCCATTGCAGTAAATGGCGAATCCGTCGTAGTGACCTCAGGGGGCGGAACCGTGCAAGCCGGGGAGTTGAGCCCAAGCCCGGCACCAAGTGGTTCGTGCAACTTGCCTGGTTCGTGGTGTGGCTCGGATGGTTATGCTTCGAGTTCCGTTTGGTTGACGTTCACTCCCGAGACGACAGATCCCGTGACCATCACGACATGTTCCGATTCTTCGACGTTCGATACGCAGTTGGCGTTGTACCGGGCCACTGATTGCGGTGATTTCTCCACCTACGAATTGATCGGGTCCAACGACGATTGGTGTGCGGGTTACCGCTCGACGATGTATACGAGCTGCTTGGAAGTGGGTGAAACTTATTACATCCAAGTTGATGGATGGGCAGGCCAAACCGGTGATGCCCATGTGTCGGTCTTCACATCCGAGTCATCCGATTCGTCTGCAGATGCGCAGGTGCGCAACGTGGCGTGCCCGATGGATAAGGACACGGCACCGAATGGGTTCATCTTGGCCTATGTGAACGAAGGCGGATCGGACTTTGATTGCATTTGGTCGGGGCCAAACGGGTACACTTCTACTGATTCGTGGATTTTTGACTTAGCTCCTGGGGTGTACACGGCTGACATCACCACAACTTGCGGCGCGCAATTCACCATTGAGCGCATTGTTGCTGCGCCAGAAGCCTGGAGCGTAAGCACCACGGTGACTGAAGCGAGTTGCGAAGAGGCCTCGGACGGTGTCATTGAAATTGTGGTGGAAGGCGCTTCGGATCCGTACACCTTTGCGTGGACAGGCCCCAATGAGTTCACCTCAGAGCAGCAGAACCTCGACAGCCTGTCACCGGGGACCTACCAATTGAACCTCACCGATGCCAACGGCTGTGAGTACCCCGTGACTGCCTTTGTTCCCGAAGTGGAGCCCACTGATTTCACCATTGGTAACGACACCATAATCTGCGAGGATGAGCCGCTGCTCATTTATGGATCGCTCGGCTACGACTACGAATGGCAGGACGGCTCCAACAATCAGTTCTTTTACGTTTCACCTGGGGACTTTACGCCCGGGACGTACAGCATCGTCCTCAGCGGAACGACCGATTCCGGTTGCGAATTCGCAGATGCCATGATCTTGACGGTGCACGATTGCTCGGTTGGGATTGGCGAATTGGGATTGGGCGATGCCGTTTTGTACCCCAACCCGGCTGCCGAAAATGTCTTCTTCGAAGTGGACCCGGGGTCGAGTGGTTGGACCGTTCGCGCCTTTGATTTGGCCGGGCGGGAAGTAGCTTCCACCCAATGGATGGTGGCGTCCACGGCTGTGTTCGATGTATCGAACTGGAAGAATGGTCAATACGTGCTGCAATTCGAAGACGCAGAACGCGTCATCGTGCACCAACTAGCGGTTCAGCACGGATTGCGTTAACGTCGAGCACGTGGTGTCGACCTGCCCTTGATCGAGGTCGCGGTGGACGACCATGCGCACCCTTTGAGGGCCGAAGGCGAAGCAATGGATGCCATTCCGGGCGGCAGCTTCTACAAATTCTGCTGCTGTCAATCCTGCAGCGATTTCGAAAATGACAATATTGGTTTCGACGGGGTCCACGGCGGAGACCCGGCTCAGTCCTGAGAGCACATCTCCGATTTGCTTGGCTCGGTTGTGGTCTTCGTGCAGTCGGGGTAATTCGTGATCCAAGGCGTGGTTACAGGCCGCCGTCAAAACACCGATTTGGCGCATCCCTCCGCCGAAAACCTTGCGCGAACGGTGCGCTTCGGCGATGAAGGCTTTGGAGCCGATTAACACCGAACCAACAGGCGCGCCGAGGCCTTTGGAGAAGCACACTGAAATGGAATCGAATAATTGCCCGTAGGTCTTCCAGTCCGCGGCTGACGGCTGGGCATTCCCTGCGCGCGCAACCATGGCGTTCCAGCATCGCGCACCGTCGAGGTGTAAGGGCAGCCCCGCCGCATCGCAGCCTTCGCGAATGGCCTGAATGTCATTCACTTTCCACACGGCTCCACCGCCGCGGTTGCAGGTGTCCTCTATGCACATTAGCGATGTACGGGCGTAGTGGCTGTCTGCCGGATTGATTTCTGCCGCTGCGTCTTCCCATGAGAACCGGCCGTGGTCACCGTGGAGCAGTCGAACGGACGCTCCTGAGTTGCGGGCAATTCCGCCGCCTTCATAGTTGTAGATGTGCGCCATTCGGTCGCAAATGACTTCGTCTCCAGGCCGCACGTGCACGTTGATGGCGATTTGGTTGGTCATGGTGCCGGAAGGGCAGAACAGGGCTGCTTCATGACCAAACATCTCCGCGCACCGTTGCTGAAAAGCCTCAGTGGTGGGGTCTTCTGCGAATACGTCGTCACCAGTTTGTGCGGCGTGCATCGCATCCAACATAGCCGGGGTAGGGCGGGTCAAGGTGTCCGATCGGAAATCAGCGTTCAGCTTCATAAACACAAAGCTAATCCCGGCCTTCTTATCTTCAACCCCGCATTACGAAATCGAAACCCATGATCAACCGATTCACCCCTCTTTTCTTGCTCACCACATTCATCCTTTCCCACGCCTCCATCGAGGCGAAAGAGGGCATGTGGATTCCGACTTTGCTGCAAGCAGTCGAAGGGGACATGCAGTCGATGGGCCTGCACCTGACCGCAGAGGATATCTACAGCATCAACGAAGGTAGTTTGAAAGATGCCATCGTACATTTCAACGGCGGATGTACCGCAGAGATGATCAGTGGGGAGGGCTTGCTGTTGACCAATCACCACTGCGGTTATGGCGAGATTGCTTACCACAGTACGGTTGAAAACGACTACCTGACGGATGGCTTTTGGGCGATGACGCGCGCGGAAGAGTTGGCCAATCCGGATTTGGTCGCCACCTTTATTGACCGCATCGAGGACGTCACGGAGTTTGTGCGCAATGCGGAAGATCCCTTAGCGGCAAAAGTGGACTTGGTGGCCCAAGCCACGGACGGCACCGGCCTCGACGCTGAGGTCGTAGCGTTTGATTTTGGTAACAGCTTTTTCTTGATCACCACAAAGACTTACCGCGATGTACGCCTTGT
>CALGDB010000021.1 GCA_937884175.1 uncultured Flavobacteriales bacterium | reverse complement strand
GCCCATTTCTTTTTCAACCGGGTCAACGCGTTGGATTACCAGCTCAGTCTGGTCTCAGCCGATTGGTTCCCCCGCTCGGATTTCATCCAACCGGATGCGTTTGTCGAATCTTCCGAAGTCGAACACACGACACAAGCGACGCCCCGTGGCACAGTGCACATTCGAATAGTTAACGCCTACCCGCTCGATGAGGAAGACAAAGTCCAGTTCCGGACATTGAACCCGCCCAGCGATTACCTGACGTGCTCCAATGCCTGGGAAACCCACATGGGAACGGCGGTCGACATCGAACGGACATGCGATGTGGAAGCCGACCGATACCTGCCATACCGGTACCACGTCACCCGAAACGGAGAACTCACCGAGCACCTCGACAGCCTCTGGGTGCCCCGGGGGGAGCTCACCGAACTGCTCATTGCTTACTGATGCAGTCCCATTCGTTTTCCGTCACCAAGACCGCCCGTTACTTCACCGCCGGCCCTGTTATCGACGAAGCCAAAGGCGTGCTGATTGCACTGCATGGATACGGCCAGTTACCGGAGTTCTTCATGCGGCGCTTGCAACCCCTGGCGGATGCGGGATGGGCCATTCTCGCGCCGGAGGGACTGCACCGGTTTTACCTCGAAGGCGCGTACGGCCGTGTCGGGGCCTCGTGGATGACCAAAGAAGCACGGAAAGACGATATCTTGGATTATGTGCGTTACCTCGACGGCCTTTCGGCTGAACTCGGGTTGACCGAACAGCGCCCGGTGTTGCTCGGATTTTCCCAAGGCGTGGCGACAGCGTCGCGATGGGTCGCCATGGGCAAGACCGCCTTCAGCCGGCTCATCTTGTGGTCGGGCGTTTTCCCGCCTGATTACCCGTGGGAATCGGGCACAGAACCCATGAAAGCGATGCGCGTTGATGTGGCCTTGGGGACGGAAGACGCCTTCTTCGACGATTCCCTGCTAAAAACAACGGCCTCGGTGCTGCATGCCAATGCCATACCATTCACGGCCCATTCTTTCCAAGGGGGGCACGTCATCGACACGGAGCTGCTTCAGCGGTTGTTAGACTGACCGCGGACGCCGTATTTTTGACCAAACTGCAAGCATGAACCGCTCATTGAACTCCGCCTACGGCTTGACCGTGGTCTTCCTGACTGCGTGCACCGTCCTTCAGGCCCAACACGTCACGTGGCACCACGCCATCACCAAGGCCGAACGCGACCACGTCGAACGCATCGGCTTCGAGGCCATCGCATCGCGCGGTATTGAGGCCCCGCCCCCATTTGATTCGCTGCGCACTGCGGCGGAATGGGAAGAGATCGAGGCATTGACCATTTCGTGGACGTCGTTTCCCTGCATCCAAAAGCAGATCGTCGCCGCATCGAAAGAGGAATGCACCGTGATCATCTTCGCCGATGACGTCAACGAAGTCGAGAACTACCTGACCAGCTCCACGTGTGGAGGAGCGCTCGACTTGGAAAATGTCGATATCGTCTCCGCCGAATACAACAGCATCTGGATCCGTGACTACGGCGCCAACACCGTCTACGCCAGCTGGAATGACGACCGGGTCTTGGTCGATTGGATGTACAACCGTCCGCGGCCCGATGACGACGTGATTCCCGATGTGCTGGGAGACCACATGGGGCTCGACGTGTACACCACGACTGCCGAACCAACCGACCTGATGAACACCGGCGGCAATTGGATGTCGGATGGATTCGGAACTGCCTTTGCCTCCGAGCTCATCCTTGAAGAAAACGACGGCGGTAGCTCCTGGTGGACGGATTTCCCGGACCACAGCGAGGCCGAGATTGACCAAATCATCGAGGACTTTCACGGCGTGGACACCTACATCAAAATGCCGGTGCTGCCCTACGATGGCATCCACCACATTGACATGCACATGAAACTGCTCGACGAGCGCACCCTCCTCGTGGCGGAATACCCGATGGGCGTTGCGGACGGCCCGCAAATCAATGCGAACATGGATTACGTGCTGGCCAACTACACCACCAAGTGGGGAACGCCATTTGATGTCATCCGCATCCCAAGTCCGCCTGAGCAAGGCTGGGGCTATCCCGACCAAGACGGCTGGTACTTGACCTACACCAATTCCGTGTTCGTCAACAACACGATTCTCCTCCCGACGTACTACACAGAGTATGACACGACGGCCATTCGAATCTACGAGGAAGCCTTGCCGGGCTATGAAGTGGTCGGCATCGATTGCGACAACAACGGTTCTGCCATTATTTCATTGAGCGGCGCGATTCACTGCATCACACACAGCGTGGGCGTAGAAGACCCGCTCATGATCAGCCACTTGTCTTTGCCTGACACCGAAGATGACCAAAACGACTACGCGGTAGACGCATACCTAAGCCACCGCAGCGGCATCGAAACGGCCACCCTTCACTGGGCAACCGATCCGGCAGGTGATTGGACGTCTGTGAGCATGAGCGCCACGGATGACGTGGGCAATTGGGCGGCAGCCATCCCGGCCCACCCGCAAGGCACGACGCTCTACTACTACATCGAGGGCGCGGCCACATCCGGCAAAGTGGGCACCCGTCCCATGCCGGCGCCGGACGGCTGGTGGAGTTTTGAGGTCATCGATCCGACAGTGGGCATCGGTGAGTGGGACGCTTCGCCAATGGCAGCGGCCTACCCCAACCCCGCTTCTGCCATCACCAGCATCCCCATGGAATTACGCAGCGGCACTTCAGGCAGCCTCGTGGTGTACAATGCACTCGGCGCGCAGGTCGACGTCCTCCACCAAGGGCACTTCCCGGCTGGCCGCTCCAACTACTTCTTGCACGCCAACCGACTGGCTGCAGGGCCGTACCTCATCGTCTTTCAGACCGACGGAGGCGAGCATTGGTCACAGCACTTGATGGTTCAGTGATCCGAATTTCAAACTACAAAAAGGCCCGCGTCGAGCGGGCCTTTTTCGTTTGTACTTGGCGCATCAATCGCGGCGACCGAGAAGCCTCAGCAAAAACAAGAAGAGGTTGACGAAATCCAAGTACAGGCTTGTCGCACCGAGGATGGCCAGCTTCGAACCTGTTTCTGATCCGTATTCGATGCCGGCTGCGATGCGCTTGAGCTTTTGGGTATCATAGGCTATGAGGCCCGTGAAAATCAACACCCCGCCCACGCTAATGATGTAATCCAACGAAGGCGAGCCGATGAACCAATTCACAAAGCTCGCGATGATGATGCCGATGAGGGCCATCATCAACAAACTGCCGAAGCGAGTGAGGTCGGTTTGCGTGGTGTAGCCGAGGATGGCCATCACCGCAAACGTAGCGGCGGTGATCATGAACACCTGCGCAATGCTGGACATAGCGTACACCAGAAAGATGCTGCTCAGCGAGATGCCCATGACGGCGCTAAAGGCGACAAACAGCAGAGTCAGCCCGGTGCTGGACCACCGCTGGAATCCCATGTTCATGGCGAGGATGAATCCCAACGGGGCAAGCATCACCACCCAGCCGAGGCCACTCATGGCACCCGTCTCGGTATTGAAGAGCTGCATGATGAAGCCGGATTCTACCGTGTAATAGGCCGCCGTTGCCGTGACCACCAACCCGGCGACCATCCAGCTGAATACATTGGCGATAAAACGTGAGACCACGGACTCGTCTTGCATGAGTGCGTCGTCAAAAATTCGAGGCGATTCAAATTCGTTCATGGTGCAAATGTGGGAAGAAAAGCCGCTTCATTGGCTCGGCCCTTTCGCCAAAAATTCCTTCAGGGAGTACGTATGGCTTATGAAACGTGGATGAGGCTCGACCACATTTCGTGGGGCACCTCGCCGCTGAACTGGCTGTCGGGGGCCAAAATCACCGACACCGCGTCGTGCGAGTGCAGCGACTCTTGGTGGGAGCAAATGACCCGGAAATCCTTGATGCGGTCGTCCTCGCTCAATTGCTCATACAGCAAGCGAGCCGCATCTTCCACGAACTTCAAGTACGCTCCGTTCATTTCGGCAAAGGCCATCTCGTCTTCGCGCTTGACGATGACTTGGGTTTCCGTCTTCAATGCAGCCTCGCAGATTTCCTGCAAATCTTCGATCCAAACGATGTCATCGACTTCAACCGAAATACGCGCCACCGATCGCTGGGAATGCGGCACAGCAGACTTGCCTCGATGGTTTCGGGCGTGCTCCGACAGTTCGTATGAACAGGGACACGCAGAGGAGTAAACGAAATCGAAGTGGATGATTTTCTTCAGGGTG
>CALGDB010000020.1 GCA_937884175.1 uncultured Flavobacteriales bacterium | reverse complement strand
GGGGCCAGCCGACCAGCGTCGTCCCGACGGCTTGCAAACTCGCCACGCCGCGCTCCGATGCTTTGCTCACATCGATGAACGCATCGAAAAACCTCGGCTCCCAAGCCGAGGCATTGCGCATGGCTTCGAGCATGGTGTCGGAAATCCGGCCATGCAAGAACGGCGTATCCGCCTCATCGTAGCGTTCGATGTCAATCATGCCACGGTCGGAAGTTTCCATGATGAGGGGAATGCCATTGGCCTTGGCGTACCAACGGAGATTGGCCTTGGCGCGCACTTGGTCACACGCATCGCAAACGAAGTCCAGCCCTTCCATGAACGCCTCGGCATTTTCTGCCGTAAATCCATCCGGAAACAGCTCCACTTCGAAGTAGGGATCCACTTCAGCAATGGCGCGAGCAATGGCCACGGCTTTCGGTACGCCCAAGTGGTGCACGCCGGTTTGAATGCGATTCAGGTTGGACAACTCGAGCACATCAAAGTCCGCCAATTTTAACTTACCACACGTACGCTCCATGACCAACGTCATGGCCAATGCACTACCCACTGAAAGCCCGGCAATGCCCACACATCTGGCGGCAAGAATGTCCTGCTCCTCGGAAGTAATCTTGTTGCGGTTGCGGTTGGTGCGGACGGCGATGAATGCCGCTTCGGGCAACAATCTCACCCAAGTCTGACGCCACGGGAACCATGCCCACGTACCGAATGCCTCCCAGCCTGCTTCGCCAATTTGGTACTGAATAGCCTGAGCTAGGGCGTCCGGTTGCTGGCGCAAGGAGGGCGTTTTGGTCACCAACCACTCCACCAACTGTTCCTCGAGGGTATCGATAACTTCGCCTTTCCGGTGACGCATGGCTTCCTCACACGCCGTGCGTTCTGCACGGTTTTCCAGCCGATAGAGTACAGGCTGTGTAGCGAATGAGGTGGCGGCGGTAGACATCGCGTTAAACCTGTGAAGTTCGTGGGTAAAGCCCGGGATGGCCGACGCCTCCGATTATGTTTTGAACACGGCCGTTGTGAGAATCTGCAACCTTTTCGGGGCCACACTCGTAACCTCGCCAAACGCGATTTACGCTGCATGACACCCTTTAACTCCACCCCGCTCATTTGGGTCGCCTTCGGAACCAACGCCGAGAGCGAGAGCTTTGCGGAACGCATTCGGGATTTTTCCGAAGCCCACGCACTTGCTGATGCCGATGTTTCGGATACGGAATTTGTTCTTGCCAACGCCAAGCACCAATCGGCATGGCTCATTGTCGATGAAGAAACGCAGGGCAACTCCACCATCAAGGCATTGGCAAAGCGCGCTGCTGAAGCGCACGAATATTTCCGGTGCATGGTCGTCGGTGAGGCCGACATGAAAGCGTGGCCATCCAACTCCATCACCTTGTCATCCGATGCCCTTTCAACGGCGGTCATCGACCGGCTGCGAAACGAATCGCATGTGTTGCGCATTGCCATTAGTCGCAACCGCCACATGCGTCGGCTTCAGCGCCGTTGAGGCTCATTTACCTTGGTAAATCTTGACGTGGCCCCGGGCCAGCGCATTCGCCATTTCCCGGATGGGTTGCAGGGCAGATTGGGTTTCCAACGTCACATCCTCTTTTCGCATTTTGAGCACCAGCCAACCGTACAACGCGGTTAGCATCGTTTCGGTCGGATGGCGCATGCCCTCCCCCATTTTGGTTTGCTCCAATTCCTGCAAAATCGGCTCAGCAGTATGGAAGGCGCTGACATAAATCTCATCCTCCATGGGACCGGTGAGCAAGTCATGCAACAAGGCCAGTTCGGTCTGTACCTCAAGCACATCGGAAATGTGACCTTTTTCCTCCAGTTTCTCGCGCTGCATCTGCTTGTTGAGCTTCAGCAACCAATCGCAATCAGCTCCGCCCTCTCCGTTGAATAAGCCTTCAATAGCCGTTTCCGAAAACTGGGCCGCGCGCACCAAATCCTCCATCTGCCAGACGTACAAAACGTACTCGACAATGTGGGCGTTCTTCTTGGCTGCTGCGGTGCTCATTCTGCGCTCTCCTCTGTATTTGCTTCCCCGGCCGGTGGCTCGTACCGGCCGTTCATGAAGTCCAGCAAAGAATTGGTGACATCGTAATCAGGTGATCCGTACAGCACACCTTCGCCAGACAAGCCCCAGTTCAATACCACTTCCAATCCATTTTCTTCCGCGAAAACGGCTACCTCTTGGCTCAGCCGCTCCGCCACTTCTGCTTGGAGTTGGTTCTCCAACTGCACTAAGCGTGTTTGCGATTCGTTTTGAATCTGGGCCAGCTGCGCTTCGATCTCGTACAACCGCGACTGAGCGATTTGCACCTCATCATCAGCCACATTGGGTCCGCTCGCGTAGGCAATCAGTTCCTGGGCTTCTTCCTGCAAAGGAGCAGCCATGCGCTCTACAGCCATTTGGGCTTGTTGAACCGCCGCGAACAAGGCACGTTCGCGCTCGGCGATGAATTCGTAATTGGCCTGGATGGAGTCGCCGTGGACATACGCCACCGTCGCCGCCTGCCCTTCGAGCAGGGGTGCGGAGAGTTCAGGGGCCGAGTCGCCGACTTGGATGTAAGTCAAGATGGCGAGCCAAATGCCCATACAGGCGATGAGAATGGAAACAAGCTGGTTGTTCATGAAACGGGGTTATGGGGTGTCTTGAAGCAACAGCGCCCGCATGGAGACAAAACATTTGAGCACGTCATCGGCCATGCGTTCAGCACTTGATTTTACGTCCTCAAGGGAAACTGTTTCTGCGTCGAATTTGTACGTCTGTTCGTACCGGTCCAACTCGTAGCGCAACTGATACTTATCGTTCCAGTGGTTGATGGTGATACGCATGAGCGGGTGCGGTACGTGGGCGACGGTTCGCATGGTTTTCGAGTAACTTGTGCGCGAAGATAGGCTTTCAACCATGGGAATTCAGCGCAATCGGCCCCCACCGCTTGAGGACGTGCTCAACGCCTGTCCAACGCGTGGGCTGCAAGAAATCGCCTGGTGCACGGGAAGCCCTCCGTTGATGGGGTCAAGCCCGGGTGTGAACCACAGTGGGCAGACCGCAGCGGCGGCAGCTCGACTGGGTTTTGAGGCGTGGATGCACCGCGCACTTTCCGAGGGTTTTCAAGAAGAGTCGCTCGAACAAGGTCCGAACAACCGGCGCCTAGGCCACCGCTTCGAAACGTGCGTTTCAGCGTGGTTCCGGCACCACCCCGAGTGGGACATCAAGGCCGCCAATCACGTGGTGCAGTTGGGCAAACGGACCGCAGGTGAAATCGACTTGCTGGTGGAACGCGCTGGCGAAGTCCTGCACCTCGAGTTGGCTGTGAAATTTTATTTGAGCACTTCTGGTTCTGCGCGGTGGGACACGTGGCTGGGCGTCGATCCGGTGGACCGTCTCGACATCAAACTGGATAAATTCATTACACAGGTCGCCCTAAGCGCCCAGCCCGAAGTCGCCTTGCACCTCAAGCAGTTTGGTTGGGAGGTGAACGAAAGGAACGTGTGGATGAAAGGGTGGTTTTTCGAACACTTCCAGCGCATGGCTGCGCCTGTTCTCCCGACGGATTCTTCCCCCAACTGCAACGTGGGCTGGTGGTGCCATGACAAGGACTGGCCAGAAATCTGGTCGGCTGCTGGGGATTGGGTGGCCATCGCTTCGCAACACTGGTTGCGCGTTCGGCATAACGCCGCAGACCTTGTGGACTTGAGGAGCGCTGATATGCTACCCGCAGATCTGCTCAAAAACCGAGCTTGCATGGTTGCCATGGTCGAGCGCGAAGGCGATTTATGCCGAGAAACGGTGCGCGGAATTGTGGTACACGACCGTTGGCCGCACCCGTGAATTCTCTCATCTTTGTGGGCGTTTTGTTCGAATTAAACAAATCGGGCATCCAAACGTCTTATACAGAGGAAATGCAAGAAACTCGACGCCCACCTGCTGCAATGATGCCCCTGCGCGCGGGCTGGCTCATCCTCTGTTACCTCCTGTTCACCCCACCGGCTTGGAGCCAACGCGCCGGTGGACCTCCGGGCCGTTATGGTGACGAAAAACCAGCCATTTGTTCGGTTTCAGGAACCGTGACTGAAGCAGCGGAAGGCGTTGCGGTCCCCTTCGCATCCGTCGCCCTCATGAGCATGCGGGACAGCAGCATTGTCGCCGGTCAACTCGCCGGAGATAACGGGGCATTCAGCCTGACAGAATTGCCTTTTGGACGGTACCGACTCCAGGTAAACTTCATGGGTTACGCCCCATATAGCTCGGATCCCATCATACTGTCGCCACGGACAACGACTTCCCACGATGCCGGTACCATTACCCTCAGCCCCCGCATCAACGCCTTGGAAGAAGCAGTGGTTGCTGAGGAAGCGAGTTCCCTCGAAATGCTCATCGACCGCAGAGTGTTCAACGTTGGAAATGACCTCTCCGCCGCCGGGGGCACCGCCAGCGAACTGCTGGTCAATGTACCCTCCGTCGCCGTGGACATCGATGGCAACGTATCGCTGCGGGGCTCTTCGCAGGTGCAAATCCTCATCGACGGTAGGCCCTCCGGATTGACCGGTGCCGCCCAAAACGCGTTTCTCGAACAGATCCCGGCGAGCTCCATTGACCGGGTGGAGGTCATCACCAATCCATCGGCGAAATACGATCCGGATGGCATGGCCGGCATCCTCAACATCATCCTCAAGAAAAACAAGCTGCAGGGCTTTCACGGTCAAGCACAAGCTACGCCTGGCACTGGGGGGAACCACAATGCGTCCCTCTCCCTCAATTACAAGAATGAGAAGTTTTCAGTGTTCAGCAGCGCCAGCTGGAATCACCGCGATATGTTCCGTGCCGGGGAAACCTACCGTGAGTTAACTGGCCCAGACAGTTCATCCTTCACCGACCAAGTGCGCGACGGAAATCAACTCCGAACCAGCTTGAATGGGCGGTTGGGCATGGAGTGGTACCCCTCACCCTCCGAAATCATCGGCTGGAATGTCAACGTCAACCAAAACGAACGTTCCTATCACAACCTGTTGGAGAACGACGAAAGCTGGGATATCGGAACCTCTTACGCCACCGACCGCCTCTCTACCGAAGGATCGAATGGACAAGGATGGGACGTGGACGGCAACTACCGCAAGGAATTCAACAACAACCCCAAGCACGTCTTGACCGCCCAAATCCGGCATTCGCGCTCCGAATCGCGCTCGGATGAATTCATTTCGGAGTCGGTGCGTGGGGACGACAACGGGGCCCTGGCATTGGACACCAACATCCAGTTGAATGCTACCATCCGCACCGTGGCTCAACTCGATTTCGAAAAGCCGCTGGCCGGTGATGGCAAATTGGAATGGGGCTGGAAATCGAACCTGTCCATCAAGGACGACCGTTTCGAATACTTGGCCTCAGATACAGCCATCTGGCAAGAAGGCATTCTGGTCCCCGTCGAGCCGGTCGCTGCGGCGTTTGATTTCATGTACCGGGAAGATGTTCACGCCATCTACTCCACGTTGGGACGGAAATTCGGCGTCTACGGCGTGCAGGGCGGACTCCGGCTGGAGCAGGTGTTCACGGAAGCGCTGTGGGAAGGCGACCAGTCGTTTGAAAACGACTACTTCTCGGTTTATCCGTCGTTCAACTTGTCCAAACAGCGCAACGATGAAGTGAGTTGGATTGCGAGTTACAGCCGGCGAGTCAACCGTCCCCGTGGCCGCTCAGTCACACCATTTATCGACGACAGCGACAGCCGCAATATCCGCACGGGCAACCCCGAGCTGCGCCCCGAATACACCAACAGCATGGAAATCGGCCACCAATGGACGCGGAACCGGATGTCCATCACGACGTCGTTGTTTTGGAAAATCACCAACGACATCATCCAGCGGTACTCCAGCATCGACGAACAAGGCATCCGAACGTCCAGTTGGATCAACCAAGGGCAACGCCAGAATGAAGGATTGGAAGTTATCGCCATGGCCCCTCTTCCGGGACGCGGCCAAGTGCGGCTGACCGCCTCGGTGTATCATTTGCAAAACAGCGTTGGCGACGTCGAATTTGCCAACGACGCTACCGGATGGTCGTACGATCTGAACTTCTTTGCCAATCAGTCTCTCGGAAGCGTTGGGCAGTGGAAATGGCAGATCAACGGCATGTACCGTGGGCCTTCAATCACGCCGCAAGGGCAGTTCAACGGATACGCCTTCGTGGACGCCAACATCCAACGAATCCTGCTGGGCGGCGACCTAACGCTTGCACTCAAACTGAGCGATGTATTCGACACGCGCGAGTGGTCCTACCTCTCAGATTTCGCCACCCTGTATCAAGAAAACCGCTTCAAACGCGAATCCCGCAACCTCTTCTTGACAGCAACTTGGAAAATCGGAAAGTTGGAAGAACGTCGGCGGCCGGATGGCGGCCGCGGAGGTCACAACGGGGGAGGCTCAGAGGGCATGGAGTTCTGAGTGCGCCGATGGGGCATGCGCGTCGGCCTTCCACGGCTGACGCAGTTTCGGCGCCACGGGATTGTAGCCTTGCGTGTAGCGATTCACTACGGCATGAAACAGTGGATTCCTGAACCGCACCTCGCACATCAAACGCCGGGGCAGTGCCCCCACCGAAGACTTGATCTCAAGGGCCGTACGCCCCATGTTCACCCGCTTGCTCCGGCGCTCTATCCCGAGGCAGATGAACTCGACCAACATGCGCTGGTAGACTGCATGGGTTCTGCGCAGTTCGGGGTCGAAACCCACAAAAAACGCTTCCATTTCTTCCCGCCCAACATAAGCGCATTGAAACCCCTTCAACACGCCCTCGAGCACGTAAATAGTCACCACAAAATCATCGCCCCACTCAGCTTTGGAGGTGAGTAATTCCTCCGCATGCAGCGATCCCAGGCGAAACCCAGAGCGTTCGTATACACTTTGGTACAGCGCGATGAGTTCGTCACAGCACTCGGTCAATTCATCACTCGACAGGGTACGGAGTTCGAAGTCAGCTGACAGGGTCATGATGCGGTTGATCTTGGTCCGCGATTTGGTCTTCAACCCTTGCATATAGTCGTCAAAATGGTTCCACTCTGGATTGACGTGAAACAGCATCTCCGGGTCGAATTCCAGAGGCGTCCAACCCCTGTGTTGGACCTGACGCGGGGCGTCGTCGAGGATGGGCTGGTCCTTGATCATGACCACCCACGGCACCCGAACACCGTCCAAACGATGCGGCTCAAAAACGGATTCGGTCAACAGTCGGCGCGCCTCATCGGCTGAAATCGTAGGAGTCCAGCACTGGGCGTGTTCTCCACTTCCTAGAACCGTACCCACCACGCGCACGCGGAATTGAAAGCGACCACCCTTTCCGTGAAGGAGTTTACTGATGCCGGAAAACCAACTGCGCTCCGATTGCACGTGGCCATCGAGGTTCACACTCTCTGCCGTGGCATCTTCTATGCAGGCCAACCCAATCAGGCTTCCGTTTCGCTCCCACTGCAAGGCCGCGACCGGTCGGTCTGGTGCCTGCAGCAGCGCGCGCATCATTCGGCTATCGAGAAACACCGAGGGTTGCGCCGAGGCGGCCAAAAAGGCATCCCAAGCATCCCACTTGACGGCTTTCACCGCATCGACCCCCCAATGCCAATTGACTTCCGTACCGTCAGATAGTGTCGATGATTCACGCCCGCTGGGCTTTCCTTTGGTGTTCTTCATTCGATGCTTTCCATCCCCACCATCCCGTGCCCAAAACAAAGAGCAACAAGAGCACGTTGAACAGCACATCCATCCAAGAAGCGTGCTTTTGGGCATACTCCCAAGTGATGGTGTGTTCACCAGCAGGGACCTTCAAAGCCCTTAACACATAGTTGGCACGTAAGGTTTCCACAGGCTCGCCATCGATGCGCGCCACCCAACCTTCGGGGTACCAAATTTCAGAGAACACACCGAGTCCTTCTGATGATAAATTCGACTCGTATTCTAAGTAGTCCGGGGTGTAATTCACCAGCTGGATAGTACCCGTGGCGCCGGGTGACATGCCGTTCATACTTCCTTGATACTCCTCGTGCACAACGGCACGTACCGGAGCATCCAACGCCGCGGTCATGTTGATTTCATCGTTAGGTGAAGCGGCCCATCGCCAATCTGAGGCGACCCAAGCAAACCCTGTTGCACCGGGTACCGCCAAAGGCTCTGCCATTTGACCGAAAATGATGTACCGGGTGTTTAGCATCTGGTGTCCAACCAGCGTTGCGAACGCCGATTCCATGTCACCGGTTTGGATTTTTTCGGCAAAACGACTGCGCTCGGGAGTCAGGACCCGTTCGATGAAATCTTGGTAGCGGCGAAGTTTCGCAGCATGATAGCCGCCAATACTTTGGAAAAAATAAGAGACCGAAGCGTCGGCGAATGGATTGTCCCAGCGCAATACCCGGTACGCCGCACTAAAACGCATGGCTCCGAATTGACTGACGGCCTCAAGCCGATCCTTTTCAGCACGGGTCAACCGAATGCCGTCAAATCGTTCGAGGTAATGGTCGTACAAACTTGCGGCTCGCTCTTCGTTAACCGGGTTTCTCCTAAAGTCCTGAGCCAACAACTTCATCATCTGTGGCTCCGGAGTGAACGGGAAGGCATGGTCTACTTGTTTGACCCAATTGCGGTACATCCCATTGACCCTTTCATCGTTGAAATACCGTTGATCCACTGTCCACAAATCGACCGTAGTCACAAGCGCAAGCGCAAGCAACGCGACGGTGGGCTTGAGCTTATTCCAGGCCGTGGCAGCAATCACACTTGAAAGCACGAGTAGCAAGCCCAAAGTACGCAAGACGTCTGCTCGGAACACCTCAAGGCGGCGCGCAAGGGCCTCTTGGTATCCCAATTGCTCCACCGCCACGTCTCTGCGGATGGAAGATTGGAAATCGAAGAATGCCTCCGGCACACCGTAAAACCCGGCAAACAGCACCACCAAACCCAGCGCACTCCCCAACCACCACCAACGGCGCTTGTTCGGCATTCCCCCGGGCTGCGTTGCCTCGGCCACCATTTCTTTCAAGCCGAGTGCCGCTCCCATGGAAACGGTCATCAGGACCAACACGAGCATCATTTTCGTGTCGCGGAATTTGCTAAACGCTGGTACGAAATCCAGGAAGAAATCCGTCAGGGCACCGCCATCTCGCCGGCTTAAAAACACCGCCAAAGCCGTAATGACCAACAGCGGCCACCGCAGGCGGTCGCGTCCGGCCACAAGGAACATGAAGAACAACGCAACGAGGATGGCGCCGAAGTAAAATGCCCCGCCCGAAAAGGTCTGTTCTCCCCAGTAGAGGGGATTGTTCCCGCCTTTGATGTCCGGGCAAAGGATGGACAGCCACTCTCCGTCCGCCATGCTGTATTCCAAAATGTAATCGCGATTCAATCCCTCAGCTGCTTCAGCCGGACCCGCATCCTCAAGGATGCGCTCGCCACGGATGGTGTATTGGGCGTATTCCTGGGTTTCCTTCAGGTGAGCATAGCTGGGTAGGACCCCAATGATACCCGCCAACAGCACCAAGGCATTGGTCCGCAACGCCTTGGGCCAATTTTTCTCCTGCACACCCAATCGCCACGTCTCGGCAAGTCCGATGGCTACCAGCAAGAAGAGCAGGTAATAAGTCATCTGCGGGTGACCGGATGAAACGTGCAGTGCAGTTGCAAATGCCGCTAGGGCACTACCTGCAAACAAGCGCCCCCGGTACGCCCAAACGACACCCGCAAGCACAAACGGCATGTACGCAATGGCCTGCACTTTCGTGTTGTGACCGGCAGAGAAATAGAGCACTTCGAATGAACTCAATCCCATCCCTACCCCACACAGCAGGGCTATCCAAGGCGACGCGCCTAAAGCGAGTGCAAGTATGTATCCGCCAATCATGGCCAACCAAAAAACCGATATGCCATTGTATCCTACGAGGGAATTAATGACCCGCTTGGATTGCCTTACCACATCAAACGATGGCTTTGCGGGCGAGATGTGGGTCGTAGGCATCCCCCCAAACATGGAATTGGTCCAGCCCGGGGGTTCACCGAATAGAACCGCCGCATCTCTTGCCTCCTTGCTCATGCCCCCCCAGTTTTGGATGTCGCCTTGGCGCACCACGTAGCCGTCAAAAGACTTCGACAGCAAGGCCGACGCCAGTGCGTAAAAAACAAGCACTACCACGTAGTGCATGGCATGTTTTTGGAAATGAGCTTTCAATCGTTCCATGCGCAATTTTGATTTAGGCCGAAGTTACGGGGAACACCCTCAAGGCTCATCAACCTCCTCGAAATCCACGTAGTCACCCAACCCGTCGTCTTTGGGTTGGGAAGTCTGGTGCTGGCTAGCGCCTCGCGGGCCTCGGCGCGTCGTGTCGGCCTGATTCCGTGAGGCGTTTCGCCGGCCACCGAACAAGCGGTCCAACCAACGAAACACAAACCACACCAGCGCGGCCGTCGCGATGAGTCGAAGGAGCCCCACGCTATTTGCTCAAGTACAAATTCCGCTCGCTATAAACCTTACGGAAAAACGGATCCCGCAAATCGGGAATGAAACGAATGCCCTCACCTGTCGACTTCATCTCCGGCCCCAATTCTTTATTGACCTCAGGGAATTTCTCGTAAGAGAAGACAGGGATTTTCACAGCGTAACCGTCGAGTTCCGGGTTGTGGGGCAGGTCCTTCAACTTCGCCTCACCCATCATCACTTTCGTCGCGTGGTTCACATACGGTTCACCATAGGCTTTCGCGATGAATGGCACCGTGCGGGAGGCACGTGGGTTGGCTTCGATGATGTACACTTGGTCGTCCTTGACGGCAAACTGGATGTTGATCAAGCCCACTGTTTCCAAGGCCATTGCGATGCGCTTGGTGTACTCTTCAATCTGGCTGATGATCAAATCGCCAAGGTTGTAAGGCGGCAGGACTGCATAACTGTCGCCGCTGTGAATGCCGGCGGGCTCTATGTGCTGCATGATGCCGATGATGCGCACCTCGTCACCATCGCAGATGGCATCCGCTTCGCATTCTATAGCGCCATCGAGGTAGTGATCCAATAGCACCTTGTTGTCTGGCATGTCCCGGAAAATGTCGATGACGTGCCGCTCAAGTTCATCATCGTTTATAACGATCTTCATGCGCTGTCCGCCCAACACATAGCTAGGTCGCACCAGCAAGGGAAAGCCGAGCGTCTTGCTCAGTTCGTTGGCTTCGTCGGCGGTCTCCACCACACCGAAGTCGGGATACGGAACCCCTTCGTCACGCAGTAGAGACGAGAACGACCCGCGGTCTTCCGCCAAGTCCAGCGCTCGGTAGCTCGTGCCGATGATTTTGATGCCGTAACGCTCGAGCTTCTCCGCCAGCTTCAATGCGGTCTGGCCGCCCAATTGCACGATGACCCCCTCGGGCTTTTCGTGCAAGATGATGTCGTAAATGTGCTCCCAGAAAACGGGCTCGAAGTACAGTTTATCCGCTGTATCCGAGTCGGTTGACACCGTCTCAGGGTTACAGTTGATCATGATGGTTTCGTACCCGCATTCCTTCGCCGCGAGCACACCGTGGACGCAGCAGTAATCGAATTCGATGCCCTGGCCGATGCGGTTGGGGCCACTACCAAGCACCACGATTTTCTTCTTGTCGGTGACGATGCTCTCATTCTCCACCTCAAACGTGGAGTAGTAATAAGGCGTTTGTGCGGGGAATTCCGCCGCACACGTATCCACTAGTTTGTAGGTTCGAATGATGCCGAGGTTGACGCGGTGCGCATGCACTTCCGACTCAAGGCATTCGAGCATGTGCGCAATCTGACGGTCTGCGTAGCCTTTTTGTTTGGCTTCGCGCAAAACCACCTCCGGAATCGTGTCCAACGAGTACTTGCCGATTTCTTCTTCCAAGTGAACGAGTTCCTCAATCTGGCGCAAGAACCAGGGATCAATTTTGGTGATTTCGTAAATCTTCCGGATCGGAATGCCCAACTTCATGGCATCGTACAAATGGAACAAGCGGTTCCAACTCGCGTGGCGTAGGCTATTGAAGATTGCGTCTTGATCGCGGAGCTCGCGGCCGTCGCAGCCCAATCCATTGCGGCCTACTTCCAGCGACTGGGCGGCTTTCTGAAGTGCCTCTTGGAAAGACCGGCCGATTGCCATGACCTCACCGACGGCCTTCATTTGGAGCCCCAGTTCGCGGTTTGCTCCTTTGAACTTGTCAAAGTTCCACCGCGGCACCTTGACCACGACGTAGTCGAGCGTGGGCTCGAACATGGCGCTGGTCGTACCGGTGATGGGATTGGGCAATTCATCGAGGTGGTAGCCGATTGCCAACTTTGCGGCAATCTTCGCAATCGGATAGCCAGTGGCTTTCGAAGCAAGGGCCGAGGAGCGGCTAACACGCGGGTTGATCTCGATGGCGATGATGTCTTCTTTTTCATCGTTTGAGACCGCGAACTGTACGTTGCAACCGCCGGCAAAGTCACCAATCTCCCGCATCATGCGGATAGCCATGTCACGCATGCGTTGGAACGTGGTGTCACTCAAGGTCATCGCCGGAGCGACCGTGATGCTGTCCCCGGTGTGAATGCCCATCGGATCGAAGTTCTCGATGGAACAGATTATCGTCACGTTGTCGTTGCTGTCGCGCAAGAGCTCCAGCTCGTACTCCTTCCAGCCCATCACCGCTTTATCAATCATGACCTCGTGTATGGGGCTCAAGTGCAGGCCCCGGGTCAAGGCCTCATCGAAATCGGCCGGGTCGTAGATGATGCTAGCACCGGCTCCACCAAGCGTGTAGCTCGCGCGAATGCACAGTGGAAATCCGAATTGCTGAGCCGCCTCTTTGCCTTCGAGGAAACTCTTGGCCGTGGCTTGAGGCGCCATGGGAATGCCCATGGATTCCATCAAGTCTCGGAAGCGTTCGCGGTTCTCGGTGATTTCGATTGCATCAATATCCACACCGATCATCCGTACGTTGTGCTCCTTCCAAATGCCCATTTCATCGCACTGAATGCAAAGGTTCAACGCCGTCTGCCCCCCCATCGTCGGCAGCACCGAATCAATGTTGGGATGCTTCTGAAGGATCTTTTCGATGGAAGCAGGTTCCAGCGGCTCGAGGTATACGTGGTCCGCCATGACCGGATCGGTCATGATGGTCGCAGGGTTGGAATTGATGAGGGTGGTTTCGATTCCTTCTTCTCGAAGGGACCGCAAGGCTTGGGATCCGGAATAATCAAACTCGCAAGCCTGTCCAATGACAATCGGTCCACTGCCAATGAGGAGAACCGATTTGATGCTTTTGTCTTTGGGCATTTTTTTTTTACCCCGCTCACTCTAGGTGAACGGGCGGCAAATTTTCAAGACCGTTTGGGGACATTTCCGGGCACAAAATTACACGCGGCTTTTCATCCCGGCGAAAAAAGTCATTCACAATTTCCACGCGCTATCCACATTGCGCCCGACCTTTGAATCATGGAGTTTGCAACACCCGAGGAGCAGGGACAGCGGCTAGTCATCGAATGCGAGGGCTGGGCCATCGAATACGCTGTCTGGACGACCGGCGACCTTCCGTCTGACGAAGTCCCGGTGGTGATTGCTCTTCACGGTTTTGCACGCCCATTGGAAGATTTGCGCGCAGCCCACCATGCTTGGCCGCATCCGAACGCCATGGTCTCCATCCACCTGCCGCACCACGGGGATAGCGGACCCCTTCCGAGTAGCGGACCGGATGACCGCCCGATGGAACCCGAGACGTTCAACCGCATCATCGATGCCATCATCTCCAGCGATATTCCGAACGCCGGCAAACGCACCTTGCTCGGCTACAGCATCGGGGGAAGGATTGCGCTGGCCCTTTTGGTCGATCGTCCTGAAGCTTGGCACCATGTCGTGCTTTTAGCACCAGACGGACTGAAGCAGTCTCCCTTCTACGCCATCACCGTGCACACCCGCCTGGGGCGGTGGGCTTGGTTTTGGATGGACCGTCACGAGCAATGGGTGTGGAAGTGGTCGGATGCACTGCTCAAGTGGGGATTGATCTCCAAACACCTGCATGGATTTATCTACTTCCATTCATCGTCACACGCCATGCGCATGATGGTTTGGAAGGGCTGGAGGGGACACCGGGCGTGTTGGCCGGGACACTCGGCCATCGTTACCGCCCTCGCACAGGTGCCCAACGTTGACGTTATTTTCGGGGAGCACGATAAAATCATTCCAGTTCGAAATTCAAACCGGCTCCGGCGTATGACCCGAAAGCTGTCCCACATATCCTTCCGAACCGTCCGGTCCGGCCATAACCTGCTCAAACCCGAAACGATGAATGAAGTTGTTCACTGTATCTTCGGTTCATGAGTTGGCTCAACGACCTTCAAAACGATCAACGTCACGGAAGCAAGCGCCTCGCCGCATTGCTCGACCCGGACGATTTGCCGACCGGTCGCGATTGGACCCGATTCATGGACGGACTCAACGCTTCGCCAATCACGGACATTTTTGTTGGAGGCAGCCTGCTCACCTCCCGGAATGTCAAAGACATTTTGCATTCGCTACGCGCCCACTACAACGGACGGATTACGCTTTTTCCGGGGAGTCCAGAACAGGTCACACCCGGTGCCGACGCGGTCCTCTTTCTCTCCTTCATCTCCGGTCGCAACCCTGATTTACTCATTGGCAGACATGTAGAAAGCGGCATGCGCATCCGCGAAATGGGGATGGACGTCATTCCGACGGGCTACATGCTCATCGGCGATGGACCGTTGACGACTGCCGCATACATGAGCAACAGCCTGCCCATTCCTTCAGTCAAAAAAGAAATCGCAGTCGCTACAGCGGTCGCTGGTGAAATGCTTGGCCTCGGTGCCCTGTTCATGGACGCCGGAAGCGGCGCTCAACAATGCATTTCGCCGTCCACCATTCGCGCCGTTCGCGATGCCGTGCGCTG
>CALGDB010000019.1 GCA_937884175.1 uncultured Flavobacteriales bacterium | reverse complement strand
GTGATCATGGCGGCCATCTTCCCGGGCATCCACATGGGCCGCATCTGGGTAAGCTACTGGGTATTACCCCTCCCAAACCAGTTTGGTTCGTTGTGGGTGAACTTCAACAGTCCGCTGCTATGGGACGTATTCGCGATTTCGACGTATTTCTCGGTTTCGTTGGTGTTCTGGTACATCGGCCTGATTCCTGACTTCGCCACGATCCGGGACCGCATGACCAAGCCATTGACCAAGAAGATTTACGGGGTATTGAGCTTCGGATGGAGCGGACGTGCCAAGCACTGGAACCGTTTCGAAGAGGTGTCCCTGGTCTTGGCTGGCATCGCCACGCCGCTGGTATTCTCCGTGCACTCGATTGTATCGATGGACTTTGCAACATCCGTGGTTCCAGGTTGGCACACGACCATCTTCCCGCCCTACTTCGTATCCGGTGCGGTCTTCTCGGGATTTGCCATGGTGCAGACGCTGCTCCTGATTATGCGCAAAGGCATGAAGTTGGAGAACTACATCCATGTCAAGCACGTGGAGTACATGAACATAGTCATCATCGTTACGGGTTCCATAGTAGGTGTGGCCTACTTGACGGAGCTGTTTATCTCTTGGTACTCAGGCGTTGAATACGAAAGCTATGCCTTCATCAACCGTTTCAGCGGTCCTTACTCTTGGTCGTACTGGATGATGATGACGTGTAACGTGATCAGCCCCCAGTTGTTCTGGTTCAAAAAGATCCGCCGCAGCCTCATAGCGACCTTCATCCTGTCGATCGTCGTAAACATCGGCATGTGGTTCGAACGCTACGTAATCATCGTAACGTCCATACACCGGGATTACGATCCATCTAGCTGGGGCGAATTTCATCCAACCAGTGTCGATGTGGGCGTCTTCATTGGTACCCTCGGCATTTTCTTCACCCTCTTCCTCGCCTTTGCTCGGTTCTTCCCGGTTTTGGCCTTGAACGAATTGAAGACCATCCTCAAGACAAGCGGTGAGAACTACAAGAAACAGCAAGCTAACCACTGACCCTTACAGCCATGAATAAGGTATTCCATGTAATGTATGACGACGACGATATATTGAAAGACGCGGCGTCGGTGTTGGTCGCAAAAGGTATCCGCGTGAAGGATGTTTTCTCTCCTTTCCCGGTCCACGGCATCGACCCCATCATTGGCGTGAAGCGCACCCGTTTGGGCATTGCGGCATTCATGTACGCCACCACGGGTACGACCCTTGCGCTGCTCGGAATGTGGTACTTCATGATTTCCGACTGGCCGATGAACATCGGGGGTAAGCCCAGCTTCTCCCTGATTGAAAATCTGCCAGCGTTCATCCCCGTGACGTTTGAATTTTCGGTGTTGTGCGGTGCGCACGGTATGGCCATCACATACTTGCTCCGCAACGGAACGCTGCCGGGCATGCCGGCCTCCAACCCGGACCCTCGTTCGACCGATGACAAGTTCATAATGGAGATCACAACTGAACAGAATGCCATGCCTGCCGAAGAATTGGAGGCAGCTATCAAGGAAACCCCGCTCTTTGAGTTGAGCATCAAAGACTACAAGTGATGAATATCCGAAGAAGCATTGTTTTATCGGGAGTGGCTGCCGCACTTGTAGCCACCACGGGTTGTGTCAATGACCCGGATAGCCCCGGCCTGGAATACATGCCTGACATGTACCGCTCGCCTGCAATAGAAGCTTACGTCGACTACGGCCAAGACCCTTACCAAGTGGGAGAGGAAGTGGCTTCGGCACAACGCCAGGTTCAATCTGCGCGCAAGCCAGTCGCTGGTACGATTCCATTCAATCCGGGCGCTATGGCATTCTCTATGCCCTATGCTTACCCTAATACGGTCGAAGGATACGAGGCCGCTGGAGCCAACCTTTCGTCACCATTGGTGCTCGTAGGCCAAGCTGAAATCGAAGCTGGACAGCAGATCTACACGCAGATGTGCAGCCAGTGCCACGGTGAAGAGGGAAAAGGGGACGGCGCGTTGAGCCGCAACGGTCACATCCAAGGGATTCCGAGCTACAGCGATAAGCTGAAAGACCTGCCTGAAGGCAAAATGTACCACACACTGACTTATGGCAAGGGCCTCATGGGCTCTCACGCCTCGCAGCTGTCTCAGAAGGACCGCTGGTTGGTCATCGAGTACATCAAAGTCCTCCAGAATGGAGGGGAAATGCCGGAGTTTGACGAAAACGGCAATGTGGTGAAATCGGCGTCTGCTGAAGCAGGAGATGCCATGGCAATGAATAACTGATCATGGAATTCAAATTCGAAGGACGCACCAAACTGGTCACCCAAGTGCTCATGGGCATTGGTTTGCTGGCCCTCATCGGTGGATTTTTGACCGATGGTTCAGCGCATCACCAACGCTGGTGGGCAAACTTGCTCATCAACGGATTTTTCTGGTTTTCTATCTCTTTGGCAGCCCTCTTCTTTTACGCGCTGAACTACGCGGTAGAGGCGTCATGGTCGGCCGTCATCAAACGCACGTTTGAGGCGATGTGGCATTTCTTGCCAATCGGGGCGGGGGTGATTGTGGCCGTATTGGCGGCCGGGCAGTTTTTCCATGCCCACCACCTCTACCACTGGATGGATTCAACCCTGTACCACGAGTACATGATAGTAGACGGAGATCACAAGCAATACGTGGATGAAATGACGGAAGGCGCTGTCGCCAACCCGAACTACGACCACATCATCGCGGGCAAGCAGCCCTATTTCGCGACGTGGTTCTTCTGGTTGCGAACCATCGGTTACGTTGCGACGTTCTTGATTTTTGCACGCTTGTTTCGCCGGTGGTCGTTGCTGGAAGATGAGCAGCCGAGCTTGGATCTCCATTTCAAGCAGTTCCGCCGCAGTGCTATGTTCTTGGTGTTCTTTGCGGTGTTTAGCTCGATGTTGGCTTGGGATTGGGTGATGTCGATTGACGTGCACTGGTTCTCGACGCTGTTTGGCTGGTACCTCTTCTCCGGCATGTGGGTCAGTTTCATGATCATGCTGAACCTCGGTTTGATTTGGTTGCGCAGCAAAGGCTACTACCAAGAAGTTTCCTCCAGCCACATGCACGATATCTCCAAGTGGATGTTCGCGATCTCCATGTTGTGGAGTTACCTCTGGGTCAGTCAGTTCTTGTTGATTTGGTACGCGAATATTCCGGAAGAAGTGACATACTACACCCAGCGTTTCTTCACCGATTACCAAGTGCCGTTCATGCTGACGTTCTTCATCAACTTCGCGGTTCCTTTCTATACGCTGTTGCCGCGTGATACCAAGCGCAACGCCAAGTTCATTGTCCCAGTTGGCTTGCTCATCTTTATCGGGCATTTCGCGGATGTTTATTTGCTTGTCATACCCGGCACAATGTTCGACCACAACGAATTCGGTATTTTTGAAATTGCTTTGTTTTTAGGGTTCCTTGGTCTATACCTCAACCGCACATTGAATGCGCTGAGCAAAGCACCATTGATTCCGAAGGGACATCCGATGTTGCAAGAATCAAAAGACCTCCATTACTGATAACGAGAATCTCCTAAGAAATGAAATTGCTCATTCTCCTTGTTGTTGTCCTGGGTTTGGTGGCTGCAGTGCAGCTATCCAAAGTCTATCAGCTCTCCATCTCCTTGCGAGGGAAGCGTGAAGAGGACATTTCAGAAGCAGATAACCGATTGAATGGCGGGGCGTTCTTGGCATTCATGGCGGTTTTCTATGCGTCGTTTATTTACCTTTTGGTATACTACGGCTCATATGGCACGCCTCCGGCAACAGAACACGGTGTGGCGGTTGACCAGTTGATGAACTTCAACATGGCCATCATCTTCACGGTGTTTTTCATCGTCAACACCTTGTTGTTCTGGTTCGCAGCGAAGTACTACTATCGTGCAGACCGCAAGGCGCGCTTCTTCGCTCACGACAACCGCCTCGAACTGGTTTGGACGGTCATTCCTTCGATTGTTCTAGCGGTTATCATCGCGTTTGGCCTGCGCACATGGAATCAAATGACCGGCGATGCAGCGGACGACGCTATGCGCGTTGAACTCTACTCAAAGCAATTTGACTGGACGGCTCGTTACCCTGGAAACGATGGTGAATTTGGCTTGGCCAACTACAACCTCATTACGCCCATGAACGCCTTGGGCATTGTGACTGCCGACGGCATCGAGGAGGCACTGGAAGAGATTGAGGGTAAGATCGCGAAAGTGGAACAAGAAATCTCTTACGAGAAGGGCCACTTGCTCGCGGAGCGCGAAGCATTGGTAGCACAGCTTGCCGGAGACGACCACGGACACGGTGGCCAAGGCCACGACGATCATGGTGACCACGGTCATGATGACCATGCCGACCATGAAGGCCACGACCATGCCGACCACGGCGACCATGGTCACGGCCATGACGACCACGCGGACCACGGTCACGACGACGGTGCATTGAAAGCAGTCCTCGTGGCGCGCATCCACGAAATCGAGGAGATGTTGGCTTCTGACAAGGTAACCATCCTAACAGACGCGTCGTACGAAGCCAAGGAGGACAAGCTTTATCGATTGCAGCGTCACCGCCAGCGCATCCAGGAGATTCGCGAATTCGACTTCGACGGCAACTTGAGCGCATGGGAAGCAGGCATGGACGATCGCATCGTGAAAGGAGAATTCCACTTGCCTGTAGGCCAAGAGGTGGAGTTTGTATTCCGGTCACGTGACGTCATTCACTCAGCGTACATGCCGGCATTCAGAGCGCAGATGAACACGGTGCCAGGAGTGCCTACGCGTTTCAAAATGACGCCAACCATTACCACCGATTCCATGCGAACGGTGTTGAACGATCCGGAATTTGATTACGTCCTTTTGTGCAACAAAGTGTGCGGAGCTGCCCACTTTAACATGCAGATGAAGGTCATCGTCGAAACCGAGGAGAAATACGCGGCTTGGCTCGCTGAGCAAGATGAGTTCTTGGTCAAGGAAGGTTCAGATGAATTGGAAATGGATCAAGCCGTCACCACCGAAGAATCTATTAACGTAACTGCATCGCTTTAATCATGGGAGCACACGCACATTATCACGAAGAAAGCTTCATCTCGAAGTACGTTTTCTCGCACGATCACAAGATGATCTCCAAGCAGTTCTTGGTGACCGCCATTGTGATGGGCATTGTAGCCGTTATGCTGTCGGTCTTCTTCCGATTGCAGTTGGGCTGGCCCGGTGAAAGTTTTGCCATCCTCGAGACTTTCTTGGGCAAATGGGCGCCGGACGGCGTCTTGGACCGCAATGCTTATTTGGCCTTGGTCACCATTCACGGCACCATCATGGTCTTTTTTGTTTTGACCGGTGGTCTCTCGGGTACGTTCTCGAACCTGCTCATTCCGTTGCAGATTGGTGCACGAGACATGGCATCGGGCTTCTTGAACATGCTCAGCTATTGGTTCTTCTTCTTCTCAAGCGTCATCATGATCCTCTCGCTCTTTGTCGAGGGCGGTGCCGCATCAGGAGGTTGGACCGTTTACCCACCACTCAGTGCGTTGCCACAGGCGATGCCGGGTAGCGGAATGGGTATGACTCTGTGGTTGATTTCGATGGTGCTCTTCGTCGTAAGCTCACTCTTGGGCGGATTGAACTACGTGGTAACGGTAATCAACCTCCGAACCAAAGGCATGTCGATGACACGTTTGCCATTGACCATTTGGGCCTTCATGGTGACCGCGATCCTCGGCGTGTTGTCCTTCCCGGTATTGGTTTCTGCTGTTGTGCTCCTCTTGATGGACCGCACCATGGGCACGGCCTTCTACCTGTCGGACATCTTTATCGGTGGTGAGGCGTTGGATGTTACAGGCGGTTCGCCCATTTTGTATCAGCACTTGTTCTGGTTCTTGGGCCACCCTGAGGTGTACATCGTATTGTTGCCTGCATTGGGCATCAGCTCGGAGGTCATCGCGACCAACGCACGTAAGCCCATCTTTGGCTACAAGGCCATGGTTGGTTCCATCTTGGGAATTGGTTTCTTAAGCTTCATCGTGTGGGGCCATCACATGTTCGTTACCGGCATGAACCCGTTCCTCGGTTCGGTGTTCGTATTCACGACGTTGCTGATTGCGATTCCTTCCGCAGTAAAGGCATTCAACTACATCACCACCTTGTGGCAGGGTAACCTGCGCTTCACGCCAGCTATGTTGTTCAGCGTTGGTTTGGTCAGCACGTTCGTCACAGGCGGTTTGACTGGAATCATTTTGGCGGATTCAGCCCTTGATGTGAACGTACATGACACCTACTTCGTAGTAGCGCACTTCCACATTGTGATGGGCATGTCGGCCATCTTCGGCATGCTCGCGGGCATTTACCACTGGTTCCCCAAGATGTTTGGCCGCATGATGAACACCAAGTTGGGCTATGCGCACTTTTGGGTGACGTTGATCGCGGGCTATGGGGTATTCTTCCCTATGCACTTCGTTGGCATCGCCGGCGCGCCACGCCGCTACTACGAGTACAGCAACTTTGACTTCTTGGATTCCGTAATGGACTTGCAGCCCATCATCTCAACGTTTGCGATTGTGGGTGCCATCGGTCAGTTGTTCTTCTTATTCAACTTCTTCTACAGCATTTTCTACGGCCAGAATGCGGTTCAAAACCCTTGGAAGTCCAATACCCTAGAATGGACGACTCCTGTACAACACGTACACGGCAACTGGGACGGACCGCTTCCAAAGGTACACCGCTGGGCGTACGATTACTCGAACCCAGCCCACGAGGATGACTTCGTGCCGCAGACCACACCGGCCTTAGCGGGTGAAGAAATCCACTAACGCAACGAACTTCATGAAAAGCCTCATCGGGTCAACCGGCGGGGCTTTTTTATGGCCATCCGGATTAACTTGCGGCCATGACCGAGGATTTTGATTTGAGGAACGAAGCGGAGCAGCCATCAGACGGTGAATTGGACCGCGTGTTGCGGCCCGCGCGTTTCGATGACTTCACTGGACAGCGCGCGGCGTTGGAAAACCTCGGGGTATTTGTCCAAGCGGCCGCGAACCGCAGCGAGGCTTTGGATCACACGCTGTTGCACGGACCTCCTGGACTGGGTAAAACCACCTTGGCCAACATCATCGCGAACGAACTGGGGGTATCCATCAGAACCACTTCCGGACCCGTCCTCGACAAGCCCGGAGACCTCGCGGGCTTGCTCACCAATCTCGAGACCAAAGATGTTTTGTTCATCGACGAGATCCACCGGCTTTCTCCGGTGGTAGAGGAGTACCTGTACAGCGCGATGGAGGACTACCGAATCGACTTGGTCATCGATACGGGTCCGAATGCCCGCACGGTGCAGATTGAACTCAACCCGTTTACCCTCGTGGGTGCAACGACGCGCTCCGGGCTTTTGACGGCGCCGTTGCGTGCGCGTTTCGGCATCAACCTCCGGTTGCATTACTACGACGCCAAAATCCTCACCGACATCGTTGAGCGAAGCGCTGGCATCCTGAACATGCCCATCGAGCACGCCGCTGCGTATGAGATTGCGTCGCGCTCCCGAGGTACGCCCCGTATCGCCAACGCGCTCTTGCGTCGGGTCCGAGACTTCGCGGAAATCAAAGGCGATGGAACCATTGACCAGAAGATTACGGAATTCGCCTTGGACGCCTTGAATGTGGATCGCAAAGGGTTGGACGAGATGGACAACCGCATACTCACGGCGTTGATTGATAAGTTCAATGGAGGGCCCGTCGGGGCATCGACAATTGCCACGGCCATCGGGGAGAATCCCGGCACGCTCGAGGAAGTATATGAGCCGTATTTAATCCAAGAGGGATTGTTGGTACGGACGCCGCGCGGGCGTCAAGCCACCGCTGCGGCCTATGCGCACTTGGGCCGCACGCCGCAAGGGCAATCGGGCACCTTGTTTGGCGGCTGACCATGGGCAAACACGCACACAGAGCACAGGACCGCAAGCGGGCGTTGGTTCTCGAAGCCAAGGCTTTGGGGTTTGATTTGGTGGGCGTTTCCCAAGCTGGGTTTTTGGAGGAGGAGGCTAACCGGCTGGAGGAGTGGTTGCGCCAGGATTACCACGGGGAAATGGCCTATTTGGCACGTAACGTGGACAAGCGCTTGGATCCCCGGAAGTTGGTTCCGGGCGCCAAATCCGTCGTATCCCTGCTGTACAATTACCACACCGAAGCTCAAACGACGGATCCGGAAGCGCCGCGTGTGGCACGCTATGCACGAGGACAGGACTACCACCACGTCATAAAGTGGAAACTCAAGGAATTGATGAAATGGGCCAAGCGGGAGTGGGGCGAGGTCGGGGGACGGGTGTTTGTGGATTCCGCACCCGTTCACGAGCGGGCGTGGGCGGCCAAAAGTGGCCTTGGATGGGTCGGCAAAAACAGCCTTCTGCTGAACCAGGGCATGGGCAGCTATTTTTTCATCGCCGAGCTGATTATTGACGTCGATTTGGAGCCCGATGCACCGTCGGCGGATCATTGCGGCACTTGCACCCGGTGCATCGATTCGTGTCCGACCGGCGCTATCATCCAATCGGGGGTGGTGGACGGTTCCAAGTGTATCAGCTATTTCACCATTGAATTGCGAGGAGCCATCCCCGAGCCGGTGCATCAGCACCTATCGCCTTGGGTGTTCGGATGCGACGTATGCCAGGAGGTGTGCCCGTGGAACCGTCACGCGACGCCGCACAACGAACCTCAATTTGCCCCGCATCCGGAATTGCTCGGGATGAAGCGCAGGGATTGGGAAGAAATGACCGAGGAGGTCTTTCACGATGTGTTCAAGGGCACGGCTGTTAAGCGGGCGGGATACGCAGGCTTGATGCGCAACTTCCAAGCGGCGTTCAAAGCGCCGGGTACGGGCGGAAGGCCGACTCGATGAGTTCGGCGTGTTGCCGGAACCGTTCTGTGCACCAAGTTTTCAAGTGCTTGAGGTCCTCACCGGTAAGGTGCCTGATGGACTTTCGGAGTTCGCGAGCAAATAGCTTTTTGTTGGAGCTCACACGGAGTAAGACTTTTTTGCAGAGGCTAAGCATATCTTGGGTCATTGTCGAGGGAGGGGTTAATTTCACCTAAACGCTGCAAATTCCGTTATCGTACCTTTGCCAAACGTTAAATTCCTGACCCTCCGCGCTGGAGAGGCACTGTGACTTGTAATCGCATGAAGCAACAACTGCGCAATTTGGTCGACCGGAAGGTGCTCTTGGAGCGCATGCAGATGGATGAGGATCGTCGAATAACGATTTCCTTTTACCAGTATGCGCACATCCTGAATCCCGCCTTCTTTCGCGACTACTTGTTTTTCTACTGGGATGAATTTGGAGTAATGGGCCGCACCTATGTGGCGCACGAAGGCATCAATGCCCAAATTTCCGTCCTGACTGATCGGCTTGAGGATTTCAAAGCCCACCTGTACAGCATTTCGTTCCTGGACGGCATTCGCCTCAATTACACCGTTGATGAAGGCAAATCCTTCTTCAAGTTGACCATCAAGGTGCGCGATAAAATCGTGGCAGACGGTCTCAACGACGACGCGTTTGATGTCTGTGAAACCGGTGTGCACCTTGATGCGGAATCGTTTAACGAGCTCACCGCTAAAGACGACACCATCCTCATCGACATGCGCAACCACTACGAAAGCGAGGTGGGCCATTTCAAAGGGGCCATCACGCCAGATGTGGACACTTTCCGCGAGGAGATTAAAGTGGTGGAAAATATGCTGCAAGGCAAAGAAGACCAGAACATCGTGATGTATTGCACGGGCGGCATCCGGTGCGAAAAGGCCTCAGCATGGCTCAAGCACAAGGGCTTCCCCAACGTGCACCAGCTCAACGGGGGCATCATTGAATACACCCGTCAGGTGCGCGATCAAGGACTTGAAAATCGATTCATTGGTAAGAACTTCGTTTTCGATGAGCGCTTGGCCGAGCGCATTTCAGATCATGTGATCGCCCAGTGCCATCAATGCGGTGCCTCCTGCGATGACCACACCAATTGCTCCAACGTGGGCTGCAATTTGCTGTTCATCCAGTGCCCTTCATGCGCGGAGAAGTATGAGGGCACGTGTGGGGAGCGGTGCCAAGAGATCATTCACCTGCCGGAAGAAGAACAACGTGCCCTGCGCAAAGGCAAAAAAGACAGCGCACGCATCTTTAACAAAGGCCGCATCCGTACCGGAGGACAAACGAATGATTCCGACGCTTAGGGCGTGAACTCGACGGCGCCATCCAAGATGTAATTCATCTGGTACACGTCGTCCGCATTCAAGCGGAACTTTCCTGCGAATGTGAGCCGCTCATCGGTTTGGTAGACGCGGGGGGATTTGCCGTCGAAGCGCAGGTCAATGACCGATTCCGGTCCGGCACCTCCACAGAAGAAGCAATTGGCAAATGGGTACCGGCTCAACACGTAGAAGTCCTCATCCAAGTCGACGGGAATCATGTACCCCGTGATTCGCACCTCCTTGCCTTCCAACCCATTGACGATGTCACCGAACGTGGGTTTCCAGTAGTACGCATCCAGCTCCTCCACGTAGACGTCTTTGAACTCCACGTCCTCTAGCATGCGCCAAGTCAATTCGGCATAGGCTTCGCTTTCCTCAACTGCTGGCGCTGCGACGCGGACATCGGGTAGCATCCCGGCAGCCTTGACCGCTGTTGCCGCGCGTTCACCTTCCTCCGTCGGATGGCAGTACGAGCTCAAGTCCAACGCGCTGACCGCCAGGACTCCCATGACGCCCACCCACCAAGTAGTCCTGAATTTGAGGACAGAAAGGCGAGACGAATTTGAGCTCATTGGGCTTGGGATAACGTGCGTGAGGTGTCGATGCGGACAGCGGAGATGCCGGGAATGGCGGCCGCAATCAACCCAACAAAGATAGCCAATCCCACGAGGACGAGTTCTTCGGGCATCACACCGATGTTGCTCCAATCATAACGGAATTTGTCCTCCACCAACTGCGCCAATGCGACTAAACCGAGTCGGCTAAGGACCAAGCCAAGGAGGGACCCCCCCGTGCTCAGCAGCCCACCCTCGAGTAACAGCAGCAAAAATAATCCGCCGCGCGAGCCGCCCATGGTCCGCATCAAGGCCAATTCATAGCGCCGCGCCAACAGGTTGTCGTACACCGAGATGAAAATGCTCGCAAAGCTGATGAGCATGATGAGCAGGGCGATGGCCCGCAGGGTGTTCATACCGATTCCGAAATTTTGGGTCAGGCGGTTGATTTCGATGGAGGGGAGGGCCACCTGCATATTGGTCTCCCGTATGGTATTGGGAATTGTCAGGACGGCGAGCGGATTGCGTTTTTTGAGCAGTACGGCGGTGATTTCACGGTCTTCGGGTGCCACGGTTTCCCCGTGCCCTTCGTGCACCTCCCAGATGGTGGAGACGGTGCAGTGCAGCAGTTGGTCCAATACGGTACCACTCGGCTTCAAGCGGCCAACGACGCGGAACACCTTGTCGGTGTGCACGTCCGTCTCGTCCTGCAATCCGTGTGCACTGAAAAACTCATCGCCGACCTCGAGCCCGGTCACTTCCGCCACCTTGGCGCCGACCACCACCTCAAAACTTGCTTCAAATGTGCGGCCTTCCGCCAGCGTGCCGCCGTAGTGCGCGGTGTAGGCGTCCGTGCTGCCCACGATGCGGTAGCCGCGGTAGTTGTCCCCATAGGCCAAAGGAATGCCCTCCGCTATGTAGGGGTGGCGGATGACCTTTTCCGCATCGGCGAGCCGAATGTTCCCGGTGGGAGCGTCGACGTGGTAGACATTGGCTAAGATTAATTGCAGCGGACTGCCTTTGGCGCCGAGCACCAAGTCGATGTCTTCAATGTTGCGATCAAACGTATCGCTCAGCTGCTTTTCGGACAGCATGAGCAAACTGACCAAGCCTACTCCGAAGGCGAGAAGCACCAAACTCAGGGCCGTTTGCAGCTTCTTGATCCCGACGTTGCGCCACGCGATGTACAGCCAGTTCAATTTCATGCTGACTGGGGCTGAGCGGTGAGATCGAGGCAGTCGCCAAAGCGGTCCTTGAGCCGCTGGTCGTGGGTGACGATGACCAAGGTTGCTCCGGCGGCTGTGGCCTGCGATTCCAAGAGGTCCATGACGGCCGATGTACTGCCATCGTCGAGGGCACTGGTCGGCTCATCCGCAAGCACTAGGGCCGGCCGGTGAATCAATGCCCGGGCAATTCCGGCGCGTTGCTGCTCACCGACGCTCAAGTCGCGTGGACGGCTGCTGGCCTTGTGTGCAATGCCGAGTTGTTCCAAGAGATGGAGGCCTTGGCATTTGTCGAACGTCAATCCGCCGAGGAACGCGGGCATGGCAAGGTTCTCCAATACCGTGAGGCTTTGAAGGAAGTGCGATTTTTGAAAGATGATGCCGACGTGTTGGCCGCGAAAAGCGTCACGCTCCGCCTCGGTCATCCGATCCAATGCACGGCCGTTGATGTTCACCGTGCCTTGAGTCGGTTGCAGCATGCCACAGAGCAAATGCAGCAGGGTGGTCTTTCCGCACCCAGACGCACCGAGCAAGAGCAGTTGGCCCTGTGCAGGGCACTCGACATCCGGGAAGGTCAGCAGTGGGCTGTCCTTCTGGTATTGAAATGCGAGGTTGCTGGTGCGGATCATCGGAACGTAAAATTACAACGCAAGCCGCCTCCGTTGCGGCATGTCGTACTTTTAGGTCGTGAATTTTCGTCAACGATTCCTACGCTACGGGATCGGCGTCATTATCGGCGTCATCTTGAGCGCACTCT